>SYKL01000449.1 GCA_005797785.1 Pseudomonadota bacterium
CCGGCCAACATGGGGTGGCCACCGCGGCGGCTTGCGCCAGAATGGGCCTCGATTGCACGGTCTACATGGGCTCGGTTGACGTGGCCCGGCAAGCGCCGAATGTGCAGCGGATGCGGTTGATGGGGGCCAAAGTGGTTCCCGTGAGCGGTGGCGACGCCACCTTGCGGGCGGCCATTGATGAGGCGCATCGAGACAGGGTTTCCCATCCGGAGGGTACCATCTATGTTTTGGGATCGGCGGTGGGTCCAGCTCCTTATCCCTGGTTGGTACGGGAACTTCAGGCGGTGATCGGACGGGAAGCACGCGAACAGATGTTGTCGGCGATTGGACGGCTACCGGACGTTGTAATTGCTTGCGTTGGCGGCGGATCCAACGCGATCGGGTTGTTCCATCCGTTTGTCGGCGACCCGGTGGCGTTGTTTGGGATGGAGGCAGGTGGACGCGGAACGGGGCTCGGAGAACATGCGGCAACCCTTGCGTATGGACGACCAGGCGTACTTCACGGCTGCTATTCGATGCTCATTCAGGACGCGGATGGCCAGGTGATCGAAACCCACTCGGTGTCGGCGGGACTCGACTATCCAGGGGTTGGACCGGAACACTCGGCGTATCGGGATTCCGGTCGCGTGATCTATGAGGCCGTTGAGGACGAGGATGCCCTCGATGCGTTGGAGCAGGTGTGCCGGTTTGAAGGGATCCTTCCGGCGATCGAAAGTGCGCATGCCTTTGCAGGGGCGCGCAGGCTCGCCCGCGAGATGCAAGGTGCGAAGTTGTTGATCGGTTGCTCCGGTCGCGGTGACAAAGATCTGGGCATTCTCGCCCAAGCGGGGAGGCTCGGATGACCGGCGCCGAACGAATTTCTGCGGCGATCCGCCAACCTAAGCGACCAGGGCCGGCGTTGGTCGCATACATCACGGCAGGGTTTCCGTCGCCGAAACCATGGCTTGACCTCTACGAAGCGGTCGCCGAAATCGCGGATGTGGTCGAAGTGGGCGTTCCCTTTTCCGATCCGATGGCGGACGGGGTGACCTTGCAGCGCACCAGCCGCGCCGCATTGGACAAGGGGTTTACTTTCTCATGGTTGCTGGAACAGTTGGGGACCCGACATTCTCGGACCCCAACCCTCTTGATGGGGTACACCAATCCGTTCCTACAACGGGGATTTTCGCGCTTGGTGAAAGAAATGGAGCAGGCTTCGCTCGATGGATTCATTGTCCCCGATCTCCCGTTGGAGGAAGCTCGCCCCCTCCGCGAACCCGCCGATGCCGCGGGATTGGCGGTCGTCCAGTTGGTTCCCCCGAATTCGACCGACGCACGCATGCGTCGACTTGCCCTGGAAAGTACCGGATTTACCTATGCAGTGACGGTTACGGGGATCACCGGTGCCGCGCTCTCGTCGGAGGTCGAAGCCACCCTTGGGCGGGTTCGCGCGGTTTCTCGGGCGCCGGTGTGCGCAGGATTCGGCATTCGAACGAAGGAAGACGTGGCTCGTTTGGCTCCGCATGCGGACGGCGTGATCGTGGGAACGGCGCTGATGGATGCCATTGAAAAAGGGCTGGACCCACGTAAGTTTCTTGAGGATCTCAAGCCATGAATGCGCGCGTGTTGTTGATCGACAATTACGATTCCTTCACCTTCAACCTCGTCCAAGCGCTGCAGGTGCAAGGTGCGCAGGTGCGGGTGGAGCGCCACGATGCGATCTCCGTGGCTGCGGCGCGCGAATGGTCGCCTTCCCATCTGGTGATTTCGCCGGGACCAGGGCATCCGAAGGACGCCGGGATTTCGATGGCGATGCTCGAGGCATTTCTGGACCAGGTTCCCATTCTCGGGGTTTGCCTGGGACATCAAGCACTGGGGGCGGTGTGTGGGGCCACGATTCGGCGCGCGGACCGGCTGATGCACGGAAAGAGCTCGTTGGTGGAACACGATGGAAAGACCCTTTATGAGGGGTTGTCCCAACCGTTTGAGGCAGGGCGCTACCATTCGTTGGTGGTGGACGATCTCCCTCCGGAGTTGATTCGCACCGCTTGGACCGCCGAGGGCGAATTGATGGGGATGCGTCATCGGGATTTTCCGGTAGAAGGCGTGCAATTCCACCCAGAGAGTGTGCTGACGCCGGAGGGGGATCGGCTGCTGGGGAACTTTCTGCGGCAGAGCAGATAGTCAACTCATTTACTTTCTTTGATCCCGCCCAAAGGGATGGGATTGGGTGACATTTTCATGTACGCTCTCGCCGAGGTGCCGAATGTCGCTCGCTCTCTTGGTCGTCACCCTGGCGTTGGCTGTGAAACCTACCACCAAAACAGCACCTGAACCTGCCACCTGGACCGACGGACCCGCGATCGGCGCCGCCGCCGATCTGGTGAAATGGTTCGAGGGTGAGGGAAAAGATGCGGTGGTGCGGGTCCCCGTTACGATCCAGGCGACCCCGATCGGGATCGAAAAAAGCTGGATTGGAACCACGGATCCGTTGCATATCCGGGTGGACGACTCGGCTTTGGGCGTGTCGCTTTTGGACCGCGTTCACCAACACTGCCCGGATCCGGAGGCGGTTTGCACCCTTTGGATGGATGGACACTGGGGCGGAGCCGGCGGTGGGTTATGGCCGTCGGCTCAGCCTGGGGATTCCAAAGGGGAATACCTGTTTTCGGTTCACCGCGTCGAAGGCCGCGTCTCAGAGGGCGAAACCGCCCGGATCCGCATTCGCAACTGATCATTCGTCGCAGTCGACGTCCACTTCTTCGAAGGTTCCGGAAAGCGAGCAAGTGACGCCGTCATCCCGTTGGACCGAGCCTTGGACGCTGGACGGCGTGCCTTCGGCGTGGACCGTCCATTCGTGCTCACCGAAACTCAAGTAAGTGAGGTCCATTTCATAGGTGGCCATTGCGTAGTCGTCGGTGAGCATCGCCGCGGTGAACTCGAGGTCCGTGCTGTAGGAGGTTGAGGCCTGGGGACGTTCGACCGCGAGGGTTGAAACCCTGTTTCCGGAGGCCTCAATCTCGTAGTCGCCGAGCGGCAGACTCTCGCTGGCGTCGGCCCAGGTTCCTTCGACTTGAAACTCGGAAACCGTGTAGGTGAACGAAACCGCCGTTCCAACGCTTTCAGAACACGAGTCCGAGTCCAGACCACCGACAAAGTCGCCTGCAAACACATTTCCGGTGGCCTCTAGGCACAGCTGGCAACCTCCCCAGGTCGCCAGGCACTCGCTGACGGTCTCTTCGCCCTCTTCTTCCTCGATCTCCTCGGGAACGGACCCTTCGGTGAGGGTGGCGGCGATCTTCTCGACATCGTCTTCGATCACCGACTCGGCATCCGCCTTTTCCTCCGCCCCGGCCGATGCAACATCGGTGTCGGCCTGGTCGGTGTCAGCATCGCCCCCATTGCAGGCGGCGAAAAGGAGGAACGACAGGGCAAACAGCGGGGAAGGGGCGCGCATGATCGGCTCCGGACGGTGCAGGTGGATGCTTCGAGAAGACCATCCTCTCGAAAGCGTTGTTGTATCCGAGGAAGTTCAGTACCGTCCTACGGAGGGTAGCTTCGATCGCTGGCCGGGCGCAACAGCTCAAATGTAGTCAGAACCTGAATTTGCAGGCCTTGAGACTTTCTATAGCGGAACCGGAGCGCGCCTTGCTTCGCCGATGGGGAACGACCGGATTATGTCGATTCGAACGCGCAACCGATCCCCCGAGGTTCCATGCTCCGTTGTACGCTCGTCGTGTTTCTTGCCGCTTGCAGCGACAATCTTGTGGCCGACCTGGGGAGCACCGACGCGAAAACGTGGGAGTTTCAGGAATTGGATTCCTTCGACATCAGCGCGGGCGTGGCGTCGACGCTGCAGTGGACCGACATCGAGTTTACCAGCAATAAGGACCGTGGAACGACGGGAACCGTGGTGTTGACCATGCTGGACCTGACCCACGACGATGCGGTGATGCAGGAGGAGGGGACCTACGCATCGAGCGCGTTGAACGCGTTGACCCTGACCTTTCCGAACTATGTGGACACCTGGGTGTTGGGCCGCACGGCGGACAATTGGATGGTGGTGGATGTGACCACCCAACGGCCGTACGTCTTCACCGAGACCGGTGCGTCCGCCCAGGCTTTTCACACGGAAATCATGAATTGAAAAAGCTCGTTGGTCTGATCGTGATCGCAGGCTGTTCCCGCGGCGTCGACCGGCAGGCGTTCGCCCCGACGCCCGCCGCGAGCGCATTGTTCGACGAGATAGTGGCGATAGACGTTGGCAAAAAGCCGATGGTTCAGCTGGCGGATCAATACGCCAACCTTCATTTTGAGCTGGAGGACGGCCAGCGAATTTTGGCGGGCGGTGAGCCCATCCCACCGGAGGAGCCCCGGAATGCCACCTTTTTAGGGTTCGAGCGCCTCAAGGCGGGCGGCTCGTGGCCCGCACCGGCCGCTTCGACGGAGGGCATGATCGACGGCTCTGACCCGACGCTGCTTGCGCTGGGGTCGCAGGTCGAGAAAATGCGGAGCGAAGCCGCGCTGGAGTTTGAGTCCTCGGAAGCGGAGGCTGACGCACTGACGAGGTACAGGTCGAACTATGCGATGGCAGCGTCCATTCGTTTTCTGGGCGTGGTCGAAACGCTGGATACGAAGGGTATATACTGGACTGGCGTTGTTCACCTTTACGATCTGCAGGATGATCGCTGGCGGGGTTCGCAATTCGTGACCGCGAGCTCTTCGTCCGAGCCAATGAACGTCTATTCGGTGGCCCCTGACGGCTCTCGAACGCTGGTGGGCTTTGATGGCGGTCCGGCGAACATCCAGGAAGATAGCGTCGTTAGGGCGGTCCGGCGGAACATGGAAACGTGGCGCTACCTGATTCGTGACCTGGAAATTTGGGAAAAGAGACGAGGAACGCGGGCGACGCCGTGAGCGTAGGAAAAGACGGAGAGGGTTGAACCTTAGCACCGGTTTTTGTGTGGTTCGAGTGCTCCGATCGGGCTGCTGATCCGGATGGGTGCATTGGGAGCTGTAGGTTCTGCTCGGCGCCCCGGAGGGTTGAACCTGCGGGTGATCGCGCGAACGCTGTTTGGGAGCGGAGATTCGGCCCTCGACGCGTCGGTGTGATAGTCCGGGTTTTACGAACAATGGTGTTGCGATCATTCGGATTACGCCGCGCCTCGCACCTGCTACAGTGGGGGCGAGGAGAGTGCATGCGTTCGTTTCTTGGGGCGGCCTTTTGGGTGGTTTTGACAGGGTGTTCGGCTGGTGACACGGATCCTGCCGGTGAAACCGACAGCGAACCGGGCGACAGCGAGACGGTGGATACCGACGACACCTCCGACACTCAAGTAGAGACGACCGTTAGTTACCAAGAGGACATTCAGCCGATCTGGACGGAATACTGCACCGACTGTCACGACGACGATCGAGCGCCCGATCTGCGCGCGGTGAATTCTTATGACGAACTTTTAGGCGGTGAAAGCGACGATCTATGCGTCGGTGGTGAACATATGCCGCATGTCGTCCCTGGTGAGCCGGAATCGAGCTTTTTGCTTTACCGGGTGACCGGCGACTGGCCGGAAGCGGTGGATGAGGACTGCGAGGACATCATGCCCGGAAATCCGAATGGGCCGGATGTACCGTTGAACGAGCTGGATCCGGATGCGGTGGCGTTGATTTCGACCTGGATCGCTGAGGGTGCATTAGACAACTGAGTTGACTATTCGGTGGGCGGCCACTCGCGAAATACCCGAGGGCGTTCGAAGGAAAACCGCACAAACTCGGTCTACCACGAATGACGCGGCACCCAAAGACAAGCTCGTGCGAAACTCCCCGTTTGAAGAAGCGTTCATGGCACCGATCGTGCGAGAACACGCGATCGGCACGCTGGGGAAGAATGGCGAGTTGATTCCCTGGTCGATGGCAAACCAGGCCCTGGGACCGATTACCGGACGTCGGCGGCGGTGTATCCGGACCACTAGCGAGCTTGCGTTCGCCCGCACCCCGCCAACGCGCTATGTGCGAGGGCTTTCGAGTGCCGCCCCGCGGCCTGGCTTAGGAATTTCGTGACCTCTTTTGATGAACTTGGGCTCGCAGAGCCCCTCCTCCGCGCCGTGCGCGATCTCGGTTATACCACCCCTTCTCCGATCCAAGCGGCTGCCATCCCCGCCCTGATGTCCGGGCGAGACCTGCTCGGCGTTGCCCAGACCGGCACCGGAAAAACGGCTGCTTTCGCCTTGCCGATCCTCCACCGCATGGTTGGAAACCCGCGTCGGATGCGCCCCGGTTGCTGTCGGGTGTTGATTCTTACGCCCACCCGCGAATTGGCGATTCAGATCGACCAGAGCTTCAAGGAATACGGCGCCCACCTTCAACTGAAGACCACCGCCATCTTTGGCGGCGTCGGCCAGCAACCGCAGGTGGATCGGTTGCGGTCGGGCCTTGATGTGCTCACCGCCACTCCGGGTCGTCTGCTGGATCTGCTCAACCAACGCCACCTTCGGTTCGACGACCTCGATACTTTCGTTCTCGATGAGGCCGATCGGATGCTCGATATGGGGTTTCTCCCCGACGTTCGGCGGGTGGTGGCAGCTCTCCCGAAAGTCCGGCACAGCGCTTTTTTCAGCGCGACCATGCCGCCGGACATCGCCAATTTGGCGCGCACGATCCTCACCACTCCCGCGACGGTGGAGGTCGCTCCCGAATCCACCACCGCCGAAAAGGTGAAGCAAAGAGTGATCTTCGTGGAACGCTCGGGCAAGCCCGCATTGCTCGTTCAAGTGGTGAGCGATCCAAG
>SYKL01000450.1 GCA_005797785.1 Pseudomonadota bacterium
CGCAACGTTACCCCCATCGTGGCTTTCCAGCAGATGTCCTTCGTTGGTCTGCCGATCATGTGCTCGCCTATTTGACACACGACGGGTTTGACGCTGTGGGCAGCCTGGTTCTGGGCGACGCGGCCTACACCGCTTGGATGGAACAGGGCCCAAAACCCGTGCTGTCGCGAGGTGACTACACGCGTTTCGCGACCGATGCCTTGCGATGGGGACCCGTGGGGTCTTCGGCCGCGGGTGAGCACCCGAAGTTTGTCGTGCCCGGAGATCCAGGATTTATCGTCAAGTTCTCGCCGGTGATCGAAGAAAAAAAAGATCGTCGACGTGCGGATTTGTTGATTGCCGAGCACCATGCGTTGGAGGTGTTGCGCGAACACGGCATATCCGCAGCCAACAGTGACATTTTTGAGGACGGAGGGCGAATTTTTCTCGAAGTGGAGCGTTTCGATCGATGTGGTCAAGAAAGACTGGGACAGATCACATTAACAGCCTTTAATGCCGAGTTTGTAGGGTCGGTGGGGGATTGGATCGAGGCGTGTGCGGGGCTCCATCGAACAGGCCATTTGTCCTTTGGCGATCTACAGCGGGTTCGGTTCATTCAGCGGTTTGGCGAGTGGATTGCCAACTCGGATATGCATTTTTCGAACCTTTCGTTTCGCACCCAGGGCACAAGACTACTTGGATTAACACCGGTTTACGACATGACGCCGATGTTGTACCAAGTCGCCGGTGCTGAAATCGTAGAACGAAGCTTCGAACCCAAGGTGCACCCCGGAGACGCGGACATCGCGCACGCCGTCCAAGCGGCTGCTCTCGATTTTTGGGCACGGGTACGGGATTGCGGACTAATCTCTGAAGATTTTCGAAGGATTGCGGCTCAGAATCGGGATGCTGTCGAGGCTTTGAGTGGGAAGTTGGTTCGGTTGCCGATGTCAGGGGGAACTGCCTAATCGGCTGTATTTATTCACCGAAGTTCCTGGCTCTTGGCGCGCTGCCTATCTCGGAGGCACCGGCGCCCGCAGCAGGATGTTCCGCAGCGCAGGCACGTCCAGGCGGTGGACCACGACGATGCGGATGGGGTCTGCTCCGGAAACAGCATGAATCTGCACCAAAACCGCTCCGTTTGGGTGCCGTCTCTGCATCGCGCCGCGGCATGTTGGTTCCATGACTCGTCGAATCCTCCACCTCGGCCTGCGTATCGCCGGCATTGTTGTCTGCCTCGGCCTGCTCCTCATCGCGTATGCATTGTGGTGGGAACCTTCGTCGCTTCGGATGGCGCGGTATTCGGTACCCCCCGGGAACTGGCCGAAATGCGACTTAACGGTGGCGTTAATCGCCGATCTCCACATCGGATCCCCCTACATCGACATCGAATACGTGCAACGCCTGGTCGAACGGACCAATGCGGAACATCCAGACCTCGTGCTGTTGCTGGGCGACTACGACATCAACGGCATCAAGGGCGGCAACAAGGTGGACGTCGGAGAATGGGCGCCCGTTCTCGGCCAACTCGAGGCTCCATTGGGCGTCCACGCGGTCCTTGGGAACCACGATTGGTGGAACGACGAGGTGCGTATCGCGCAAGCCTTGCGCGATGCGGGAATACACGTCGACGACAACGATAGCGAGCAGATCAACTGCGGTTCCGAGAAGCTCTGGCTCGTTGGCCTTGGCGATACGCTGACCGGCAACGATGACATCCGACGAGCGTTGCGGCGAGTTCCCAAAGACGCACCGATCCTTGCGTTTGCCCACGAACCAGACGTCGTCCAACAGCTCAAGGCGCGTTCGGGGCTCGTCGTCGCGGGGCATACGCATGGGGGTCAGGTCCGCCTTCCCTTCCTCACGGATCAGGTGGTGGACGGTCCCTGGCTCGAAGGGCACTACACCGTCAACTACATGGACTTGTTCGTCACATCTGGTATTGGAACGAGCATTTTGCCCATCCGATTCCGCGTCCCGCCCGAAGTGGCGATCCTTCAGGTGTCCGAAAAACCCTAGGCAACCACGCCATCGCAATCAAAGCCGCTTGGATTGTCGCCTTAGCAGATCCTCGGCAGCGCCAGCGCCTCCGGCCATGGCGGCGCCCGACGGCCGCCCACTTCCGTGCGCACCACCAGTGGGGCGAGGCCGCGTTCCACGACGGTACCGACAATCGCCGCCCGCTCTCCTTGCGGATGCGCTTTTAGACGATCCCGCAACCTCTCCGCTTGATCGGCTGGAACCACCAGCAGCATCACCCCTTCGTTTGCGACCTCTAAGGGATCGATCCCCAAAAAGGTCAGCCCGGCGCGAACGGTGGGCAGTACCGGAATCGCCCGCTCGTCCAGTTCGAAGCCGACGGAAAACTGCTTCGACAATTCGTGGAGAATCCCTGCCAGTCCTCCGCGGGTGACATCCCGAAGGTAGTGGAGCGGCTCACGATCCGAAAATAGCGGGGCGATCATCGCGTAAAGTGAGGTGCAATCCGAGAGAATCGTCGTGCGAAACGGCAGCGATTCTCGTGCGACCAACAAAGCCAGCCCGTGGCTGCCCAACGGTCCCGAGAGCAACAAAGCGTCGCCCACCTTTGGCCCCGGAAGGGGGATTTCTTCGTGGAGCGGGGTGCCAAACAGCGTCGATGCGATCATCATGCCGGGTTGACCGCGAGCGGGAATCACCTTGGTATCCGCACAAAGCAGTGCGATGCCGTGGGCGCTCATCTCGGCGCCGATGCTCGCCACGATTTCGCGAAGGGTCGCGATCAAAAGCCCTTCTTCGAGGATGAAACCTAGGGTGAGGAACCGCGGCTGGGCACCGCGGGTGAGCAGATCGTTGACCACGCCGGTAATCGCGAGTTTTCCGATATCTCCGCCAGGAAACTGGATGGGTTCTACGACGTGAACGTCGGTGGTGACCACCATCGCGCCGGACCTGAGTGCGATGGTGGCGGCGTCGTCTGGCGACAGCAGTGGACCGCCGATCAACGGGCGAAATACTTCTTCAATCAGCAGATGGGAGCTGCGGCCGCCGGTGCCGTGGGCCCTTCCTATCGTGGTCATATCACGCCCGCGCTGGCATAGTAGGCGTGACATGCTCCTTCTGAAGACACCATACACGAGCCATACGGACGCGACGGGGTGCAGGCCGTTCCGAACAATCGGCAATCGCGAGGAACTTTTTCGCCACGCAGGATGGCGCCACATTGGCAGGCGGGGTGTTCTGGCACGTCCCGGTACACCAGCGAGTATCGTTTTTCGGCGTCCCAGTCCGACCACTGAGGAGCCAGTTGGTAGGCGGAATTTGGCAGTTCACCGAGGCCGCGCCAGGTAAAGGTCTGTCGAAGGGTGAAGGTATCCTCCAGCAGATCGGTGGCGCGCCGGTGCCCCTCGGGATGGACGGCGCGGGTGTATTGGTTGTGGACCCGGGCTTCTCCGGCGCGCCGCATTTGGAACAGCACCTCGAAGGACTCCAGGAGATCGACCGGTTCAAAGCCGCTGATTGCGATGGGAACCTGATACCGGTGGGCGATGTCTACATACAGTTCGAGCCCGGTGACGAGGGTCACATGCCCTGGGCCGATGATGCCGTCCGGACGTTTCCCGGGGGGCAGCGCATGAAACACCGCTTCGATGGCGGGCGGCGTGCAGACATGGAGGCACAACACCGACACCTGGTGCAGCCCCTCGCGACGCAAATGCCGGAGCAGGATCGCGGTCGCCGGAGCAGTAGTTTCAAAGCCGATAGCCAGAAATACCCACTCGCGGTCCGGTTGGGCTTGGGCGAGCCGCACCACCTCCAGAGGGGAGTACACCATATGGATGGGCAATCCCCGACCTTGGGCGGCCAACAGCGAATCCCCGCCGAGGGTTGGGATTCTGAGCACGTCGCCATAAGCGGCCAACGAAACTTGGCCTTGGGAGGTGAGCAGATCGATCACCGCCTGGAGATGATGCGCCGGAAGCACGCATACCGGGCAACCGGGGCCGTGAATCAGCTGAACATTGTCGGGGAGCATCTGGTGGATGCCTGCGTGAACGAGAGCGTGGGTATGTCCACCACAAAACTCCATAATACGCAGGGGCCCCAGACCCTCGGCTTCCTTGGCGAGCCGCTCCACCCAGCCAAGCTCAACCATCGGTGGACTCCGCCTGCAGCAGGTCCTGTAGTGCCGCAACTTCCTCGGGATCTAAGATGGAAAGGCCGATGCCCACGTGCACGACGATCGAGTCTCCGGGCTTCGCGTCCGGGAGCAGGCTCACATCGATCTCCAGCTCGAGGCCGTCGCGATCGACGATGCCGACGTCACCTTGCCGGGACAGCAGCCGTGCGGGGGTCGCCAAACACAAGGGAGTTCTCCGGGATCGCGAGGAAGGATTGTAGATGTTCAATGAGCGTTTCGAGCCCTTCACCGGTGCGCACTGAGCAGAATACGATCGGTGCGGTTGGGTTTTGCGAACGAACGTTCTGGATCACGACGTCGACCGCGTAGTCCAGATGGGGAATCAGATCGCTTTTGGTGATCACCACCAGATCCGCATCATGGAAGAGAACGGGGTATTTTAAAGGCTTTTCCTCGCCTTCCGCGGTAGACAGCAAAGCGATTTTTTTGGTCTCGCCGAGATCGAATACTGCAGGACAGACCAGGTTTCCAACGTTTTCGATGACCAGCAGATCGAGCTGGTCGATGGGAAGGGAGTGCACGGCCTCCGCGATTCGGCTGGCATCCAGATGGCAGGCGGCATGGGTGTTGATCTGAATGGATTGCAGGCCGGCTTTTTGAAGTCGCTCCGCGTCGATCGACGTCTCTTGATCGCCAACGATGACCGCCAGCGGGTGTTCGTTGGCGAGATCGGGCAGCACTCGGCAGAGTAAGGTGGTTTTTCCGGCGCCGGGGGAACTCATCACATTCCACACCAGCAGCTTTTGTTCGGCGAACCAAGTGCGGTTTTGAACGGCCTTGCGCTGGTTTTTCTCGAAGATGGAGGCTTCCACGGAGATCCGACGCACCTCCGGCGCAGGAGGAGGAAGGGTCAGCCGGAGAAGCGGCGTATGGGAGTGGGGTTTTAGGAACACCGGATGAGTGGCGGTGGTGCAGCCGCAATCTGTGCACATCGGTTTTGTTCCTCGGAGCCGTGTTGTAGTCGATTTTTACCCGCGCCTCAATCGGGGACGCTCGGAACCTCGATGGAGGTGAGCACAAAGCGGTGATCCGGTCCGGTGAGCACCCGGAGTTGTGCGCCGTCGAGCGCGGTTCCCGCGGTGGCTTCCGTGAAAGCGAACGCGAAGGCTTCGCTGTCTACCCCGCAGGCATCACCGATCCATACCTCGACGACCACCGCGCGGTCGGCTTGTTCCCGGCGGAGTACCTCAATCACTTGCTCTACGAGATCGAGGGCGAGGCTCAGCTCGTGCATCGTGCATTCCGAACGAAGGAGAGTTGTCCGAGGGCGATGCCTTGATCGTTGACGGGGCTGCGGCCAGGGCGGAACAGCGCGCGCCCGTCGGTTTGAAGATGGCGTTTGAGCAACTGAAACAAAAGTTCATTTTGAAATACGCCGCCGGTGGCGACGATCGTCTGGGCGCCAACCACGCCAATGGCCGCTGCAACGGAACGGGCGAGTCCATCGTGGGCGAGGAACGCGAGATCCGGTGGCTCCAATTCGCGTTCGATCGTGCGTTCGAACAGGTACCGCAACAACCCGATCCCATCGATGACAATAGGGTTTTCCGACAAAAGGAATACGGGGGCCACTGGGGTGTTGCCCGCGGACTGGCTGGCGAGCGCCTCCAATCGAATGGGGGCTTGAGCCTCGTATTCCTGCACTCGATCCTTGAATTCGATGAGAGCGGCCGCCGCGTCAAACCACCGTCCGACCGAGGTCGTTACCATCGGACGCCTTTGGAGCAGGGCTTCGTGAATTTCCAGCTCATCCACAGGAAGCCAGTCGAACGCCGCTCGGAGATCGGCAAGCGCGATCCCCGCTTCACGGAGGCAGGTGACCAGCGTTCGCCACGGATGTCGAATGCCGTGGTCCCCGCCGACCAAGGGAAAGGCACGGAATGTGAGCGCTGTTTCAAAGGACGTTTCCGCCCACCGGAGCCCCTCGCCGCCCCCCCAACCACCGTCTCGTAACCAGCCGGTGCCATCGAAGGTGAGAACCAACTCCGCCGGATGTTCCCGAAGGGCCGCGGCGGCGTGAGCGTGATGGTGCGGGATCTCAACGACGGTCACCGGCGGGGTTTGGCCTGTAGCCAGCTGCCGCGTTGCGGACTCGGGAGCATTGTCGCAGAGGTGAAGGAGCGGGGTCTCCGCTCCAACCCGCCCCAACAAGCTTTGTACCTGGTCTTGTTGCCGGGCCACCACCCGGAGATCCGAGAGGGACCCCACGTACGGAAGTTCGATGTCGTGATCCCCGAGGGCGACTGCGGGATTGTTTTTGAGGTCGGCGCCGTGGGCGACGGCCACCAACGTCGATCCGTTGGTCCGCCAGAGATCCGGAGAAAATCCCCGAGACTTGCGCAGGATCAGGTCTCCGCGAACCACCGAATCGTCAACCGGATTGACGATTCGCCGATGGTGATCCAGGCAGAAATCCACGTCGACCCCCACACGAAACGTGAGGTCCTCAGGGCGGAAAGGGATAGGTGCGCCTCGGTCGTTCGCCGAACACACCACCAACGCCCGCACGCTTCCGAACAAGCACGCGAAAAACGGTGTGCTCGGCGCCATCACTCCCAATTCGGCCAAGTCGGGGGCGAGCTTTGTTTTGGTGGCGAGGTCGATCCCTGGCAGTGACACGATGGGGGCCGCAGGCTCATTCAGGCGCTCCCAAGCTGCCGGTTGCCCGCCGATCGCGAGGAAGGTTTGTTGATCCCTTATCATCACCGCTAGCGCTTGGTTCGGGCGCCGCTTTAGCGCGCGAATCCGGGCGATCACGTCCGTTTTTTCGGCATCCCCCACGAGGAGGTATCCGCCGGTCCCCTTGACCAAGCCAATGGCCCCCTGATTCAACAGGGTCTGTACGGCGGTGAAGGGCTCCGCCTCTACGCGACGATCCGGTAGGATTAAACTTGTGGTTGGGCCGCAGCTCAAACAACCGATGGTCTGGGCAAAAAACCTCCGGTGCTGAACGTCCTGATACTCCCCCTCACAAGCGGAACACATCGGAAAATCGACGAGCGTGGTATGACGGCGTTCAAACGGCAGCGCCTCCAAAATCGTCCATCGCGGGCCACAATCTGTGCACGAAATAAAGGGGTAGCCGTGCAACCGGTGGTCCGGATTGTGAAAATCCGCCCAACACGCCGTACAGGTCGCTCGATCGGGAGGAATCGATAGACGACGGCTTATCTCAGGTGCGTTTTCTGGCGGGCCGATGTGGAGATCGGTCCATCCATGAGCAGCCTGAACCCGTGCTTCCAACTTTGAAAAATGGATGGGGGGTCGGACTTCGGTGCGGACCGTTTCCACAAAGGCGATCAATCGGTCGGTCGGTCCATCCAGATCCGCCGAAGCCCCTGGGCCGGGATTCCAGATCCGCCCCACCAGTCCGGCTTCCAAGGCTTTGCGATAAAGAAAAGGCCGCAAACCCACCCCTTGGACGTGTCCTTCCAACAAGAGGGTCAGGTTCTGGCTTGCGGATCCGCTCATCCGTGGCAGGATAGGGGCCCGATGGAGTCGGGTCAATGCACGACCGACGAGGTGAGCTCAAGGCCATCGTTCAGAAATTCGCTGCGGATCGCCGGCGTTTGATCGATATTCTGTGGGCAGCGCACGAACACAGGGGTTTTGTATCCACGGACGATGCCGCGGCGATCGCCCAGGAGTTGGGAATATCGACCGGACATGTGGCCGAAGTGGTGAGTTTCTACCACTTTTTTCACGATCGACCGGTGGGGCGCCACACCATTTATCTGGACACCTCGATTATCGCGGAACACGCGGGTCAGGGCGCCGTTCGAGAGGCCTTGTGCCGGGAGCTCGGCGTGAAGGTCGGTGAGGTGTCCGCCGATGGCCTTTTTGGCCTTCTGGAGACGTCATGCATTGGCATGAGCGATCACGCCCCGGCGGCGCTCGTGGACGGCCTCCCAGTGCCCTTCCTGACGCCAGAGCGGGCCGTTGCGATGGTCGCTTGGCTTCGGGCAGGAAGACCGCTGAAGGACTGGCTCGCGGGTCTGGCGCGAGGAGACGGGCAAAATACCGCGCTCGGGTTGCCGATCTCGAACCACCTGCGAAACGTTGGGCCGTTCTTGTTCGGACCGGAGGAAAACGACCCACCCGTGGTTGCCCAAACCGCGACCGCGGACGAGATTATCGATACCGTGACCCGCAGTGGGTTGCGAGGTCGCGGTGGAGCAGGGTTTTCCACCGGTAAGAAGTGGGACCTGTGTCGTAAAATTCCGGCAGCCACCCGATATGTGGTGTGCAATGCCGATGAGGGCGAGCCCGGTACCTTCAAAGACCGGGTGCTATTGACCGAAACGGCGGATCTGTTGTTCGAGGGAATGGCGCTCGCCGGCAAAGCGATCGGTGCGACGGAAGGGTTCCTCTACCTCCGGGCAGAGTACCGGTACCTCCTCGAACATCTCGAAACCCGCCGACGTGAGTTTGAGGCGCGTGCGCCGCTGGGGCCGTTTTCGATTCGGATTCAGCTCGGGGCGGGAGCGTACATTTGTGGGGAAGAATCGGCGCTGTTGGAGTCGATGGAGGGCAAGCGCGGGGAACCCCGAATCAAGCCGCCCTTCCCCGTGGAGAGTGGCTATCTGGGGTGCCCGACGGTCGTAAACAACGTAGAAACGTTGATTCTTGCTGCATTGATCGTCCGTCGCGGGTCAGACGCTTTTCGCCGATGGGGGACCGAACGCTCTCCCGGGGTTCGGTTGCTGAGCGTGAGCGGCGATGTGGAGTTTCCTGGGATTTACGAGATTCCCTGGGGAACCTCGTTGGGTGAAGTTCTCGATCGGTGTGGCGCTCGCGAACCACACTTGGTGCAGGTGGGTGGCCCCAGCGGTGAAGTGGTGCGCGCAGATGCGGTCGAACGCGTATTTTCGTACGAGGATCTTTCTACCGGCGGCTCGTTGATGGTGTTTTCGCGCGATCGGGATCGCTTCGAAATCCTCGAGAACTTTTCTACCTTTTTCGTCAACGAGTCCTGTGGGAATTGTGCGCCCTGTCGTGCGGGAAATGTTGTTCTTCGAGATTTGTTGAAGCGCTTCAAAAATGGCCATGCAAGAGCCGAAGACCTGCCCAAACTCGATCAATGGGCGAGGATCGTTTCGCAGACGTCGCGGTGCGGGCTGGGCATGACCTCCCCGCGCGTGCTCACCACCTCGCGGAAGGCGTTTCCCGAGTTGTACGCCGACGCGATCGATCAAAAAAAGAGCCCGCTGTTCTACGACTTTGATGTGGCGGCCGCGACGGCTGAGTACGACCGTCGGGTGGAGGAACCCTCGTGAGCGAAGTGACGAAGGTAGGGATTGTCGTCGATGGTCGTTCGATCGAGGTCGTGGAGGGCGCCAGTCTCGTGGACGTACTCCGATTGGCGGGGATTGACGTTCCCACCTTGTGTTGGACGCGGGATGTGGATCCTCCGTTGGGCACCTGCCGGGTATGCGCGGTTCGGGTGGACGGTCGGGAAGTGGCGGCGTGTACGCTCGCGGTTCGGGCGGGCATGCAGGTCGAATGCGCGGCACCGGATCTCGCCGAATTGCAGCAGGGCGTGGTCGAATTGTTGTTCGCCGAGGGCAACCACTTTTGCCCGGCCTGCGAGAAATCCGGCGATTGCGAGCTCCAGACGATGGGATACCGCATGGGCATGACCCATTCCCGGTTTCCGTATCGGTTCGAGAGTTACAGCCTTGATTATCGCGGCCAACGCCTGATGCTGGAACGCAACCGTTGCATCCATTGCAAACGTTGTACCGACCTGTTTACGGACGACGAAGGCCACCGGGTGTTTTGCTTTCTCGGCAAGGGAAGCCAAACCCAGGTGGTGATGGATCTGGAGCGAGAAGCCAAACTTTCGGAGCACAAATGCGATGAAGCGGTGGCGCTGTGTCCGGTGGGAGCGATCCTGCGCAAGGGGCGGGGGTTTGACCGGCCGATCGGCACCCGCGCTTCCGATACCCCGGAAAGGATGGATCGGTGACCCAAAAGAAGGTAATTGCTACAACGTCTTTGGCGGGATGTTTTGGCTGTCACATGTCGCTATTGGACATCGATCTTCGGTTGCTTGATCTGGTGGAGGTGGTGGCCTTCGATCGCTCGCCGTTGACCGACATCAAGACGTTCACCCGCCGAGCGGACATTGGACTCATCGAGGGTGGCGTTTGCAACGACGAGAATGTCCACGTACTCCGCCTGTTTCGTGAGCACTGCGACATTCTGGTATCGATGGGTGCCTGTGCGATCATGGGCGGTCTTCCTGCACTTCGCAACGAGATACCTTTGAGTGAGTGTCTGGAGGAGGCCTACCTTCGGGTGCCGACTTCGGCGGGTGGGTCTCGGATAATCCCCCATCATCCCGATCTTCCCAAGATCCTGGATCGCGTCTACCCCTGCCATGAGATAGTAAAGATCGATTACTTTCTGCCGGGCTGTCCACCGTCGGCCGAGCTGATCTGGCGCGCCGTCACCGGACTGTTGTTTGGTGGCGCAGACCCGATTCCGCGGGAGTTGATTCGTTATGACTGAGACGCGGAAAATCGTAATTGATCCTGTCACTCGGGTGGAAGGCCACGGCCGCGTCACCCTGCTGCTCGACGAAGCGCATCAGGTCACTGAAGCCCGAGTGCACATTGTCGAATTTCGTGGGTTCGAGCGGTTTGTTCAGGGGCGTCCCTACTGGGAGGCGCCGGTGCTCGTTCAGCGGCTGTGCGGGATCTGCCCCGTGAGCCATCATCTGTGCGCCGCAAAAGCGATCGACGAAGTCGTGGGGATGTCCGACGAGACGCTCACAGAAACCGCGCGAGGAATGCGCCGGTTGATGCACTACGGCCAGGTGCTGCAGTCGCACGCTCTGCATTATTTCTACTTGGCGGCGCCGGATCTGCTGCTGGGGGTAGATAGTCAACCCGCTTTACGAAATGTGATCGGCCTGGCTGCGCTCGATCCTGAGCTTGCGAAAAGAGGCATCCTGATTCGGAAGTTTGGCCAGGAGATCATCCGGGCGACGGCGGGCAAGAAGATCCATGGAATTTCTGCGGTGCCTGGCGGCATCCACAAGAATTTATCGCCGGCGGAGCGGGATACGTTCTTTCAGGGGGGAGAAATTCCCTCCGTGGACACGGTGATCGCCTGGTGTTCCGAATTGATCGAACACTATCGGGCCTACCACGCGCGTAACAGAGCTTGGATCGATGGTTTCGCGCACGATCCCGCCAACTGCCTGTCGTTGGTGGGGCCCGATGGCCAAATGGACCTGTACCACGGCAACTTGCGGTGCATTGACGCCCAAGGAAAGCGCATTCTCGACGATATCAATTACCACCAGTACCTCGACCATTATGCGGAGGAAGCCCGCGAATGGACCTACATGAAGTTCCCTTATCTCCGGGTTTTAGGGGCCGAGCGGGGTTGGATGCGGGTGGGGCCGCTGGCACGGATCAATGTCTGTGAAGGGATCCCGACTCCGAAGGCTCAGGCAGCATTGGAGGTTTTCCGCTCGGAAAACGGCCGTTATTCGCATCGGGTGCTGCATACGCACTGGGCCCGAGTGATCGAAATGTTGCACTGCGCCGAACGGATCCGCGAATGGCTGCACAACCCCGTGTTGCAAGGGGAGGATCTGGTTCGAAAGGGGGGATTTCACCCGGTCGGGATCGGGTTTTTGGAGGCCCCGCGGGGCACCTTGATCCATCATTATGAGGTGGCTGAGTCCGGAGAAATCCTAAAGTGCAACCTGATTGTTTCGACGACCCACAACAATGAGTCGATGAACCGTTCGGTTCGAATGGTGGCCGAACGGGTTCTGGGCGGCCAGCGCGACATCTCCGAGGGGATGCTCAATCAGGTGGAAGTGGCCATTCGCGCGTACGATCCCTGTTTGAGTTGTGCGACCCATGCCCTCGGTCAAATGCCGCTTCGGGTGCAGGCCGTTCAGCAGGGTGAGGTGGTCCAAGAATGGATCCGATGAATGAAAGTGCTCATCGGATCCTGGTGTTGGCGATCGGAAATCCGTTGATGGGCGACGATGCCCTGGGGCTCAGATTGCTGGAACGCCTGTCCGGCTCGCCCTGGACGCTGGAACACGCTTACCAACTGCAAATTGAACACGCCGCCGATTGGGCCGCGTATTCGGTCGTCGTCGTGGTGGATGCGGCGATGGGACAGCAAGTGCCTGCGTTATTTTCGCCCGTTGCCGAGGTTGAGGTGGATGCGCGCGAGGGATTGTCCTCCCACCGTCTGGAACCGCCGGTTGTACTGGCGTTACATAGGGCATATTTCGAAGGAACTGCGAAGGTATTCGTGTTGTCCATGGCGGCCGAAGGCTTCGAGTTGGGGGCGCCGTTGTCGAGCATAGGGGAGCTGGCGTTGGTGGCGGGAGAAGCCTTGTTGATGCAAGAATTGGCCCGGCTGACTGAGGTACACGCACCTCGCGAACACTGAACCCCGATACGAGATCCGCGCCGTGGGAGTCAACGGAATACGCCCGTGTGCTCGACGCGCCGGCGTGCTTTTAGCTTGAACGGGACGGATTCAGGGATGGGGTCCCTTCTAACCTAATGAATGGTCCGAAGACTCGGGGCAGGTCAAGGCGTCCAACAGCTCGTTCTTGATGACGGCCATTTCGGCCTCCGGTGGGCTGCTGGAACCACTTACCGGATTCAGGAGTTCTTACACGGACGATCTGACACCCTCCGGCTCCGCCAGCAGCCCCTCCAACAACGTCACGGCCCGCGCCGCACCTCCCGCCTCCACCAGTGCCCGCCCCACCTCGGCAGCCCGCCCTCGACGACCGAGCGCCAACTGGACCGCCGCCCTGAGCCGCGGCGCCGTGAGTCGGTTTCGAGGCACAAAGGTTCCCGAGCCGCACTCCTCCACCCGCCGCGCCGATTCGCTCTGGTCGCGGCCCCAAGGCACGACGACCACCGGAACCCCCGCGGCCAGCGCACGCTGGGTGGTGCCCATGCCGCCGTGGGTGACCACGCCATCGACGTGCGGCAATACCGCCGCGTGGGGCAGGAAGCGGGTGATGCGGACCCGGTCGTGGGGCGCCGCAAAGGAGGCCGGATCGAGCGCCGCTGTGGTGACGATGAGGCTGCCGGGCTCCCCGGCCAGCGCGTCGAGGGCGGTGGCGATGATGGCGCCGTCCTCTTGGAGCTCGGTGGACACGCTCACCAGCACGCGCGGACGGGGCAGATCGGCGAGCCAGTCGGGGACGGAACCCGGCGGGGCCCACAGCCCGGGGCCTATGGGGTGCAGGTTCGGCGGCGCATCGGATCGCGCATAATCGAACGGCGAGGCCGTACGATAGAGCAGCACGTCCGCCCGCTCGAACATCGAGGCATGGCGGGCCAGCGGCGCCGCGCCCACTTCCGCGCGCAGCAGGTTGAGCTTCGCCACCACATCGCGGGTGGTCCAGTTCTGTACGGCCCAAAGCGCTGAGTCGCGCAGCCGGCCGATCCATCCGCGCGGCGGCGGGAAGCCAGGCCCGAACGCCGGCGCATCCCGGGACGGAACCGGCAGGCAGTACGGCAGGAACATCGCCCACGGGCGCCCTTGACCCTCAGCGAAGGCCGAAGCACCCCAGGTGTTGGCGTCCACAACAAGGAGGTCAGGGTGCACCGCTGCGACCGTAGCACGGAGATCCTCCACTTCCATCGGCGCCCGTGCCAGCCAGCACGCCATGGTGTTCGCGACCTGCTGCATCAGGGTGGTCCCACGGTAGTCGTCGAGGCCCAAAGCCTCGATTCGCGGATCGATCGCGCGGTGCTCGAGCCCCTCCGCCTCCACGCGCTCCCGCTCGTCGGCCAACGTCTGCACCACCACCCGATGGCCCGCCGCCCGCAGCCCCACCGCGACGTCCATCATCGGGTACAGGTGGCCGCGCGCCGGCGAGGTGTAGAGGAGGATCGTGCTCATGGGGACTCCAGGACGCCGCGCACGAGGCGGGTAATAAGTAGCTTTGTTTCTCCCTCGGATCTCCCGAGGTCGAGGCGGAACAGTTTCCAGAGGTAGAGGTCGGTGGCGCCGACGAGCGCGTCCACGGTGGAGGCCTGGACATCCCGCAGCCGTGGACCGAAACAGCGAACCACCCAAGCGCGATGAAAGGCTCGCCCCTCGTCCACCGCGCGAGACGCCAGCGCATCTCTGCCCTCCTCGGCGAGCAGGCGCAGGACCAGGCGTCCCTCCAGTTCGTAGTGGTGGAGAAGCTCCGCCAGTGCGGCCTCCACATCCCCCGGCACCGTCGTACTGCGTTGAGCCTCCACCCGAGCGCGCACCCGCTCAGCGAGCGCCTCGATGCACCCTTCCCGGGAGCCCATGTGGCGGAGCACCGTCTGCACCGTGACCCCCGCGCCCGCGCCAATGGCCGGAAGGGTGACCTCTGAGAGGGGCCGGCTTAGCACCAGCGCCTCGGTTGCGGAGACGATCGCCTGGGTGGTGTCGGCGGCGCGAAGCGCGCGCTGAGTGTTGTCGTACACGCGAGCCACGGCGGAAGCATCCTCGGGGGTTCAAACCGGATTCGTTTTCATGTTTACTGTATTAACATTATTTCGCGGTGTCCACCCTGTCGGCGGGTTCGCCGGAAAGCCACCCTTGGAGGCAACGGAGCCCCACCCGGCGGTTCCCGGCGAACTGTCCACCGGTCGCGTTCGGGTCGACCTGGTGTTGCCGATGGGGAAAAGCGACCCTACACCCTCCAACTCGACGACGATCTGATCACCGGCCACTTGGTGGTGTTCACCGCGGCCAAAGGCACCTCCACTCCTTACAAAATCGCCCGACACAAGCGCCCTTAGTCACCGGCCCACATTCGTGGGCCACAGTACGGCAGCTACGGACCCCATGACCTCGCCAACGAACCGTGGGTCGCGTTTCTGGACGCACCTGACCGCTCTGCACCGACATTGGTCGATACCAAGCCCCAAGGCGGCTGGCTCATTGGGCGCATCCTGATTGTAAACCAGGCCACGGGGGCCCTCCTCTGTCAGGCGCCCGTTTCCGCTCGAAATGGCCCCACCAATGAAGAAGTTCCGGGTGCGGTTCTTCGAATGGAAAACGAACTGGCACAAAACATCTCTGTAGCCGTCGACGATGCGAATCATGCCATGGGTAACCCTGGTGTCTCAGTCAAAGCGCGAATACATCGAGACGCGCCAAAGAAGTGTGCGGGTGAAGGTTGTTTTGACGACACGCCCGGTATGTACGATGCCAAATAATGAATCAGGAACTCCGTCAATTGACCCCGCCTGACCGACGTCACGCGGACCATCGAGTTGGGCTCGGTACGACGGCCACGCGCATGTGGACGCGGCTGCGGTGCTCGCCGAACAGGGGGATTGGGAGGGATCTCTCAGTGCACTACAGACAGCCGCTTTCTGGCAGCGGCACCGATTCGGCGTCCCTCCGCTCGAGACCCTCGCCGCGTTCGTCTGCGGCACCGGCGAAGCAGGCCCGGACTTCGCCGCGATGCATCAGATTGCGTGGCGACACCTGGAGATTCTCACCGAAGATCTCCTTCGCCGCCCCCCATCCACCCCGGGGCGGGCTGACCTTGCATCGGTTTGACGTACCAGTCCGTTAGGCAGCCTTTTCAAGTTGTTGTTGGAAACGGTATTCGCACTTGTTCGGGCTGAAATATCCGTTTGAACTGTGCAAACGGACGGGATTGTAGAATTTGTGGATGTA
>SYKL01000451.1 GCA_005797785.1 Pseudomonadota bacterium
CCACCACCAGGAAGCCGCCGGTCGGCATCGGCGGCAGCGATTCGCAAGGCGTCCTTCTGGAATTTCTGTGCCAAACGCTCGATTTCCTTCGGCAGAGTGGCCGAAAACATGAGCGTGCGTCGCTCCGGCGGAGCGGCCTGCAGCAGCACCTCCAGCTCATCGCGGAAGCCCATGTCGAGCATTTCATCGGCCTCATCGAGCACCAACGTCTGGATTTCATTGAGTTTCAGGGTGCCGCGGTCGAGATGATCGCAGAGTCGTCCAGGCGTTCCAACGAGAATATGAACGCCGTCGTGTAATACTCGCTCTTCGCGGCGGATGTCCATGCCGCCGACGCAGCTGACGACGCGGGCTCCGCTCTGGGCGTAAAGCCAATACAATTCACGCTGCACCTGTTGTGCGAGCTCCCGGGTGGGGGCGATCACCAACACTTTGGGGGCGCCCGGCGGGCCGACTCGGGTGTTTTCGCCGAGGAGTGAGCTGGCGAAAGCAAGCCCAAAGGCTACAGTTTTCCCAGATCCGGTTCGGGCTGACACGAGGAGGTCTCGCCCCAGTTCAGACTCGATCACCGCTGTCTGAACAGGCGTTGCAGCGGAATATCCGCGCGCCTCCAGAGCGGATCGCAAAGTGGGGTGGGCGGATTGGAAAGACATCGGGACTCCCGGCGGGCAGCCCGTTTACTCTGTTCCGGGGGTTTGGGCGAATCTCACCTGGGGTACGGCGTCTCGCGGCGCTCGCCGGACATCTGTGTGCGCTGGCACTCCGCCCAGAATTTCGCGATCAACCGTTCGTCGTACGGGTTGTCGACGGTGTACTGGACGCCGATTTCGAAGGGCTCCTTGACGGGACCGGGGGGCGGCAGGGTCACACGCACGATGATCGCCTTCCCCGGTATTTTTATGCGAGCGCCTGGTAGGTCGAGATGAAAGGGCACAATGGTGCCCCGGGTCCAGGTTGACAATGGGAGTTCATTGGCGGCGATCGGAGTCGCAAGCCAAGACATACCGCCCAGAAGACGGTCGGACGCCAACGACAGGTCGAGGACTTGAAGATCCACCGCGGCGTGGTTCAACGGCAATCGAACCCGGGTCGCAGGGGCGTCGGGGGTTTTCGCGCGGTAGGAATTTCGTCGGTTTCGTTCGCCGCTCATCACGGATTGCAGGAGGGACGTTTCTGAAGGGTCGCCAGGAAGGCCCAGGGCGCGATCGAGCTTTCGGCGCAAAGCAAGCGCATCATATGGCAACTCTAGGTAGTCTTCGGCGCCCGCTTTGAGGAGTTCCACCACGACATTGACGGGGATCTCCGAGCCCAACAGAAAGATTTTTAGGTCGGGATGCGCGGCGTGCAGATCTTCAAACCGTTGCACCGCCGCTTGCTCAGCTTGGGGAAGTGCCAGGATCACCGCGGCCAACTTAGCCGCTACCGATGGCGCAATGGTGGATGATTGTGGAAGAACCTCCGCAACTCCGGCAAGGGTCGCTTTACATGCGGCGGTGAGTGTGGCATCGGCGCCGATCAATCCGATCGGCACCAGCGCGGGTTGGGTCATGTTCCCTCGGTGATCACGGGCGAGTGTACATCAGCTTTGGGCTCAGCGGGTACCCCTTTCGATGCAGGTGACGATGGCCGCATCGCCGGTGCTGGCATCACCGCAGGCTTCGATGGTTGGGGCTGGATTGCTTCGGTACAAAGAAGCCGCTGCCACGCACTTCAACGTGCTGGTGCTGGACACGGTCGCACGGTCGCAGGCGGGAATCCAGTCGGCGGGTGGGTGTGTCGAAGGCGCGGCCGACTGGATGCACTGCAGGGTTTCCGAGGTTCCACCAAACGCTTGATCGCATGCGGAAACCAGCGATCGTGGCGCCGCGGCGGGGGAGGCATCTCGAATGCACTGCAGGGTGTCGGCGCTGCCTACCATCGCCTCGTCGCAGGCGACAATAACCTCGGGAGGTGGGTTTTGGTGCGGGGTGTCCAGTGCATTGCTTAGACACGAGAGCACATCGGCGTTGGATACAAAGGCGCCATCGCACGCGACGATGGTCTCCACTGGGGATTCTGGGGCTCGATCGACCTTTTCGGTACAGGTCGTGCTGTTGGACGAGCCTACGAACGCGGCGCCGCAGGCGCGGATCACGTCAGGATCACCGGCCCAATGGCGTTCTAACACGGGTGGCGGCAAATGCTGGGCCGTGGCGTCAATGCGCACGTCTAGGCTTTCCACCACGGCTGCGCCAACGTCGAGCCAATCGAGCCTGCCCCGGCTGTTTTGGCTGGAGACGCCGATGGTCAAGGTTCTGGGGAAGCAAGGGAAGGGGTCGCCCGCGACTCCCGGATTGCAACTGCGTGGCACGGGAAGGTTGCCGTGTGTCATGTTGGTCCGCAGTGGAATATCGACGTGGGTTCTCATGATCACGGTGCCCGGTGCGTCACCCGACACTGTGAGAACCGGCTGTAGCCCCATGGCTCGGAGTCGTTCCAATTCACCGCGAGGCAACTCAATGTCGATGAAGATGTCGTAGCCGTCGGAGGACGCGGAAATCCGTTCGACCGCGAGTGCCGTGTCGTCATGTCGCCGTGGTCCGGCGTATGCTGACCATCCAAGGCATAGACACGGCAAGAACCAATGAGCTCGCATGTTGACCTCCGAGGGTCGTTTGGACGCAGAATCGTGCGTTCGATTCGCGAGAAGGTGTCATAACTGTTCACAGGGTGTCGCGTTGGGCGAAGTGCGCCGCCAACGACGCACCCATCGTTGCGCTCTGGCAGAACCCGTGCGGCGGTGCGACGTCCGGAGGCGTGTTTCGCGCCACTCGGTTGGCGCGTCCTTGACGTGGGCGTGCGATCGATCCAACCTTCGGCTCGGAGGCGGATGAACGGCGAAAACCGGAAGGTGCCCGCGTGGGGGTTGCTCGCAGCGTCCACGAGCCTCGGGTACCTGTTGATTGCGTTGGCTTGGGTCGGGCTGTCCGACCACTTGGTGTCGAGCCTTGTCCGCGACCCGGCGATGATCGCGTGGATGCAGACGCGCAAGGAGTGGTTTTTTGTCGGCGTGACGGCGTTACTTCTGGCCTTGTTGTTGAGTTGGTACGGTCGCGCCCAGCAAACCCTGATGAAACGGGCGACCGAGCGGGAACGTGCGCTGGTGGGAGTCACCCGTACCACTCAGAACGCTGTGGCACTGTTGGACGAGAATGGCGCCCTGACCATGGCGAACCCGGCGTTTGCGGACCTCTTTGGTCATACGCCAACCAGCATTGTGGGGCGGGCGCTTCCCCAATTGGCGGCTCCGCACGCCTACGGTACCCCTGATCTCGGGGCGTTGCTGGACAAAACCCGACGAAATGGGATTGGCGTCGAACGGGTCGTGTTGTTGGGTCGAGATGGCTCCGCGCGCCCAGTCCGATTCTTGGCTTCTATCCTTGAGGGGGAAGAGTCCAATCATGGTGGTTTTGTACTATCAGGGATCGACCTTCGCGATCGCGAGGAAACCGAAGCGCGTGTGCAGCGCCTGCAGCAGGTCATCGCGGAACATGTGGTCGATCGCCTTGATTTGGAGTCGGTGGTTAACAACGCGCTCCGCGCCGCGGTGGCGGTGACTCACGCCGATATCGCTGGGGTCGCGCTTCTCGAACCCAGCGGAAAAATGGCATACCGGTGGTTGGTCGGTTTCCCAGAAGGCGCGGACATCGCCGATTTGTTGAAGCCTTTCTCGCGCGAAGAGGGCCTTGCGGGGGCAGTCTACCAGGAACAACGACCGTTGGTTATCGAAAATTATCGGGCTGCGTCCAATGTTTTGCCGTCGTTCAGGGATTCGGGCCTACGGTCGGGCATGGGCGTTCCGCTCAAGGTTGGGGATGAAGTGCCCGGGGCGCTGGTCGTCGGGAGTATGCGTCGGACGCACGCTTTTAGTGAGGAGAACGGCCCGGTTCTGGAGGCGATTGCGCGGCAGATTGCGGCCGCCTTGCGCCATGTTCGCGTGTTGGAGGATTTGCGTCAAACCCAGGCGCGGTTGGAGCGGATCGCCGAGGCCGTGCCGGATGTGTTGTTCAGTGCTCAACTTCCTGGCTTTGAACTCACGTTTATCAGCCCAGGTGTCGAGTCGATTTTCGGAATCACCGTCAGCGATCTGATGGCCAACCCGGACTTGCTGCGCGCGCATACCCATCCCGAGGACAGAGAGCGGGTACAGGCGGCGTTTGCGGCGGCGGTGGAGGTTGGCGCCACCGTGGACATCGAATATCGCGTTGATCCTATCATAAATAAGGATCTTCGGGTGGAATGCCGTGCGCGCGTGGAGCGCAGTGGCCCAGGGGGGCCGTTGGCGCTGTTTGGCGTCATCCGCGACATTACGGCGCGCCGTGCTGCTGAGGATCGGCTCGAATTCTTGGCATTCCACGATTCGTTGACTGAGCTGCCCAACCTGCACGGTTTTCGCGCCAAGTTGAACGAGCTCCCCGACACCGCCCACGGTGTTGTCATGTATTTGGATTTGGACCGGTTTGGAGTTTATTCCGAAGTCTTTGGAGATGACGTCGCTGAGCAGGTGCTGCAGTCCATCGCGGCGCGCATCGCGGCCGTGATCGGCTCCGATGGCTTGGTTGCGCGGGTGATCCGCGACGAATTCTTGATTTGGTTGCCGACGCCGGCAGGCGAAGAGCACGTTCGCGGAAACGCACTGGCCGACCGGATCCGACTTGCCTTGGTGGGCCCCGTGGAATTGGGGGACGAAGAGGTGTTTGCCTCGGCTTCGATTGGATACTCGCTGCGGCCGGCCGATTCGGGCGATGCCAGTGTTCTTGTCGCGCACGCCCAAAAAGCGCTTCGAAAAGCCAAAGAAGGTGGCGGTGGCGGAGTCGCTGCCTACCAGGTGGAGCTGTCCGAGAAAGGGCAGCGAATGTTCAGTATGGAAGCTCGACTTCGCAAGGCGATCGAGAGGCACGAGTTCCGGTTGGTGTACCAACCGTTGGTGGACCTGTCCTCCGGCCAAATGGTGGGGGTGGAGGCGCTGTTGCGATGGGTGGATAGCGCCGGGAACGCTACATCACCGGTGGACTTTATCCCTGTCGCCGAGGAAACTGGCTTGATCGTTCCGATTGGCGATTGGGTGATGGACAAGGTTTGCCTCCAGGTCGCCGAATGGAATGCAGGCGGCATTCACATTTTCGGTGCGTTCAATGTGTCCGTTCGACAGTTTTGGGGGGGAGATCTGGTTGCCCGGGTGATGGAGTCCGTTCGGCGGTCCGGAGTCGACCCCACAAGGATCGAGGTAGAAATTACGGAAACTGCGGCAATGTTGGACCCCGAGCGCGCGCAGAGGGTGATGGTTTCCCTCGCCGAAGCCGGAGTCAAGATGGCCATCGATGACGTCGGAACGGGGTATTCCTCGATGGCGCGGTTGAGAGCGCTGCCGGTCCACAAACTGAAGGTGGATCGCTCGTTTGTGTCGGGGATCGGCGGCGATGTGCGCGAGGCAGCGATCGTCGATAGCATTGTTCAAATCGCACGTTCCCTGCACATGACTTCGCTTGCCGAGGGCATTGAGACCGTGAGCCAACGTGACTCTTTGCGGCAGTTGGGTTGCCAGCAGGGCCAGGGCTACCTCTTTTCGCCGCCGGTTCCGGCCGAACAAATTGCGAAATTCTATGGAAAGTCGTTTCTGACCTGAGTTTCGGGTATGGAATGTCCAGACTTGAATTTCTGTCATCAAGTCCTAGGAGGACTGATTGGACGGTTGGCTGACCTTGCTGGCGGTGAGGGACCACGGCACTACTTCTCGCGCCGCGCAAGCGCTCCGCATCACTCAGAGTGCTGTATCAAAGCGGTTAGACCGGTTCGCAAACGAACTTGGGATTGCGCTTGTGGAGCGCCAGGGCCGTCGTATTGCGCTTACACCCGAGGCTGAGCGGCTGCTGGAAGAGGCAGAGCCGCTGTGGAGGCAATTGCAAAGCGCGCTTCAGCCGCGCGGTGGCCATCGTCCGGTGCGGGTGGCGGCCTCGGAGTCCCTGTTGACGAGTTGGCTTCCGGAGCGAATTTTGCGGGCGGGTGCGTGCGAGTTGCACGCCCATCGTGGGGTGGGGGTGTTGGAGAGGGTTCGATCTGGGGCGGTAGAGCTCGCCATTTGCGCGGATGCGGGTCCGGAAACCGGCCTGGAATCGCGCTGGCTTCGCGACGAACAGATGGGCATCGTGACCACCGAAGAGGCATTCCCCCTGGATGAACCGCGCTCGTTGTGGGGGATTGAACCGCAGGCGCTCACCGCCCAAGCGATCGAACGAAAGTTGACTCGCCTTTATCCTCAACTTCGCGTCGAATCGCGGCTGGAGTCCTACGCCCCTTTGGTCCAGCTCGCCAAAGCCGGTTTTGGTCCGGCACTGGTGCCCGAGGGCGTAGCTTTGGCAATGCATGCGCCCTTTTTTCCGGTTCCGGGGCTCGTGCGGCAGATTGTGGGCGTGGCTCGCCCGACCTCGTGGAACAAAGCGAGCGTGAACGTGTGGTGGGAGCGGTTGAAGGAGGCGTAGCGCCCCTACGCGACGACGTCGATTTGTCGGTACGTACTCGCTAAGCCACTTTCGGACAAGTAGGCGCCCGATGCGCGGCTGAATCCGAGCACGCTCGAGGCGCCGCGCTCCGTGAACGGCGTTGCAACACTTCCGAGGTAGAATGCACCGATCCCCGCGTCATTAAGGGACGTCAGCGACGATGAACCACCGGACCAGACCCCCATTTGGGTCCACGCGGTGTCGTTTTCGTCGATCCATTGGTTGCCATCGGAATCCAAGGCGGCCAAATCCGCAAATCCATCGCCGGATTGAGGCCCAAACAACTCGGTGCCGTCGTTGACCGCGCCGTCGCCATTCCGGTCGATCGCCAAGTAGGCG
>SYKL01000452.1 GCA_005797785.1 Pseudomonadota bacterium
CCGTGCAGAACCATACGTTCGCCCCAGGCTTTCTCGATCCCTATGGCCTGGATAAGCTCCAACGTTCCTCCCGCTCCCCCCTTAACCCCTGGTCCACGGATCGCCGGTGTTTAGGGTTGCGCCTCGGAGGTTTCATGTCCCGACGCCAATTGCACCCCGATTCCGCCACTCCCGCCGTGGTCGAATCCCGACGCCGCTACCAGTCCGAGACGCTGGATGAGGTCGAAAACGCGGTGAATACCGAAGATGTGGTCGTTATTGGCATGGGTTGGAACCCTCATGTGGGCAAAGCGCGGAAAAACCTGGACAAAGCAGGGATCGCCTACAAATACCTCGGCTATGGAAACTACCTCACCGGATGGAAACCGCGACTCGCCATCAAATTGTGGGCAGGATGGCCAACTTTTCCGCAAATCTTCGTCAAAGGTACCCTGGTCGGCGGGAACTCCAACCTGGTGAAAGCGTTGGAAGACGGCTCCTTCAAGGAATTGCTGGCCGGCCCGCGCAAATAAACTCTTGACGCGTCAAGAGTTTATGAACCCCTGAATTCTTCCGCGTCCAAGCCATACGATTTCATTTTGGTGTACAGCGTGCGCCGGCTGATCCCTGCGTGCTCGGCGGTCTTTTCGATCTGACCTCCAAACCTCCGCAGCACCCGCGCAAAGTAAGCGCGTTCCACCTGTTGAATAGCTCGCTCCACCGAATCCACCAGCGGCCTTCCTTCCTCTACATAGAAACCGCTGGAGGGTTCGACCGTTCGAATGCCGGTCATGTCCGAAGGCAGGTGCTCCCGCTCCAAGCGTTGGCCGGAACGGATGATCACCCAGCGCTCGCACATTGCCCGCAATTGACGGACATTTCCGGGCCAGTGGTACTCAAGAATGGTGTTCATCGCGTCCATGGAGACCACCGGCGGCTCCAGGTGGTACTCCTCAGCGATCTCATCGATGAAATGCCGCATCAACAGCGGAATGTCCTCGCGGCGCTCTCTGAGCGGAGGGAGGCGGATCGGAAACACATTAAGCCGATAGTAGAGATCGCTTCGGAACTTCCCTTCCGAGACGGCTTCTCCGAGGTGCACATTGGTCGCCGCCAAAATGCGGACGTCGATCCGCACCTGATCGCGTCCACCGACCCGACGAAACGCCATTTCTTCCAGGACGCGCAACAGGTTGACCTGCACATTGAGCGAGGTTTCTCCAAGCTCATCCAAGAAAAGCGTGCCCCCATCCGCCATTTCGAACAGGCCTTCTCGGCGTCCCACCGCACCCGTAAACGAACCGCGCTCGTGGCCAAACAACTCGCTTTCAAGCAGGCTCTCGGTAAAGGCGCCGCAGTTCACTGCAATGAACGGCTTGTCCTTTCGGCGGCTCCGTTCATGAATGGCTCGGGTAATTAGCTCCTTTCCCGTACCCGTCTCACCCAAAATCAATACCGTGGCGTCGGTCTGTGCGACCGACCGAATCTGGTCGAAAACGTCCAGCATTCGTGGACTTTGGGTCAGCATGTGTGTGAACCCGTACCGGTCTTTCACCTGCTCCCGCGCCTGCTCCACGCGCGCCGAGGAGGTCGCCTCCTGAAGTGCCCGAGATACCGCCTCATTCCATCGGGAGGGGGGTTCATCCAAGCTCACAAAATCGACCGCGCCGTGGCGAAGCGCCTCAATGGCCAGCTTGACCGAGCTGTTTTCGGCCACCGCCACCAATGGGGTCCGAGGGGCGCGCTCCCGAAGCGCTCCAATCGCCCGAAGCGCTGGAACTTCCGATATTTTCATATCCAACAAAATCAATGACGGCTCGGCGCGACGGACTTCCGCCATCGCCTCGGCGAGGGTTCCCACGTGGAACAGCTCTCGGTCCTGCGCCTTCAACCGCGCTTTCACCGTCTGACGAAATCGATCGTCTTCGGACAAAAGTACAAAGACATCGCGAACCTCATTCATTGCGCCACCCGCCACCCGCGTTCGCGTACCGAAAATCGCGCTCCGTCCCAACCGACCAAGGTTACCGCCGTATTCGGAATTCCGTGGTTCGACCAATGCTGCAGAGGTTCACCTCTAAACGTACAGGTAAGCGAGGCAATGACGATCTGGTGCGAGACTACGGCTATTTTCTCGCCAGGGCGGTGTTGGCTGCAGATCTCCGTCAGGCGCGATAAGGTACGAGAAACGACATCTTTGACGCTCTCCCCGCCGGGAGCACAGACGTGCCCGCGGTCCGCCGTCCATGCGGAAAAAAAATCCGGAAAACGCGCCACCGCTTCGGCGCGATCGAGCCCCTCCAACTCTCCTTGGTTCATCTCCGCAAATTCGGGAACGATGCTCACCTGCGTCGCGAACGCCGCCGCGGTTCGTCGCGCCCGCGTGAGCGGCGAGCAATACACCCGATCAAAGCCAACGGGAAGCCCGTTCTGCAGCGTCAACGCCTGCCGCTCGCCCTCCTCATCCAAATCCAAATCGGTGACGCCTAGGAACCGCTTCTCGGCATTCCACGCAGTCTGTCCGTGACGCACCAACGCCACCAGCAGCTCCGTCCCTGGATCCCAGACATCCACCACGCGCACCCCTTCCCTGACGGATTCTTACCCCGATCGACGCGCGATCGGCTTATATGGTTTGGCTCTGAGGAGAAGCGGGATGTCTGAGCACACCAACAGTCACGGCGAATCGCCAGTACCTCGTCCATTTTCACTCTCCACCCCGACGGGTGTGGATCCGTTCGACGCTCCGGTGGATTCGCGTCGAATCACACCGGTCCCGGCCCCGCCCAGGGAAGACCCGCGGGAGATCGCCCGTCGACTGGTCGAGGAGGCCCGCGCAAAAGCTGTACCGACGCCC
>SYKL01000453.1 GCA_005797785.1 Pseudomonadota bacterium
CCACCTGTTGAGCCGGTACACCTCGATGCTCGCCGTCGAATACCGGGTCACCCGTACCGGTGAATTGGTGGCGGTGGAACAGCCTTCCGAGTGTCCTGCCGGAGTAGACTGCACCCGCGCGGCCGAATTGTCGCGGTTGTACACCCCTCCCGGCGACCCGGTATTCAGCGTTCCCGCTCCCGAAAACGCGGTGGAAGTGACGGTGATCTATCCTTGGGGCGAGGTCGCCTCGATGCAATGGGATGAGCTAAGGCAGCGTTGGTACCATCGTTTTTTGGTACCTCGCGATTGGCCGGATGGGCCGGTGGAAGTCACCGCCCACGTGTTGATGCCCGATGGATCGCTCGAGGAGTGGTCAGAGATCCTGACCGTTGACTCGCAAAAACCGGAGATCGAAGCGGAACTCGAGGTGGAGGACGGGATCACCCGCGTCACGGTTCGGCTGGAAGAGCCCTTGCGTTCGTTGATCTTGACACCGGTGGGGGCGCCCGAGCTTGAGGTGAGGTTGAACTTACGTAACGACGATCGGGAAGAGATCGTGGTCGAATTCCCCGGCACCTGGGACCAGGTCGAGCTGGTCGCCAAAGATCGGGCCATGAACCGCATTTCTGAGACGGTGGAGTGAACGTGGAAACCGTTGAACTGGCCGACTATCAGGTAGAAGAGGTGTTTGTTCGCCAGCAAAAGGTGGCTGACCTTCGCTGGGACAAGGGGCAGCTCTGGGTGTTGACCGAGGGCGGATGGTTGGCCTGGGATGCGGCGTTGAATCCCATCGATCGCCCGGGGGTCCCGGACGAAGAGATCGCGCCGCTTCCGGTCGAGGCGCCGTTTCCGGTGGTCAGCCAGTGGACCGACGGCCTGGAAATTCAGGTTGCCGGCTTAAATCAAGCGGCGATCTGGAATGGGGAATGGGAGGTTTGGCCGTTCGCCGCTTCCGCCGTTGGAGAAGGGGTGTGGGGAACGCTGGACGGCCGGATCCTCTCTTCGGAAGGGGAGCTTCTGGGCCGGGTACCCGGCCGAGTGACCGCGGTCGAGCGGATCCCCGGCGGGGTGGCCGCGGGCACCGAGAAGGGCGTGTACGTCGTCCGCGATGGATCGCTTCAGGAACTCTCCGTTGGAAATGCCATTTGCGGCAATTTCGTCACCGGTGCTACCCGATTTAAGGGCGAGCTGGTGGTCGCCACCTTCGATGCGGGAGCTTGTCGATTCGACGGGGATCGTTGGCATCGGATCGAAGGGCTGCCTTCGGAAATGCTCAACGATGTGACCGTCTGGAAGGGTGCGGTTTGGTTTGCCACCGCCGAGGGATTGTCCCGTTGGGATGGCCAGAAGGTGCGGACCTATCCGACCGGTGCGGGCGCCGGCGGCGTCGGAACCCAGCACCACGCGGTGGGTGCGGTGGCGTCGGGCGACAAACTTTGGGTGGTGGATTCCGCTGGACCGAACTCCTTTGATGGCAAGAAGTGGGGCCACTACCGTTACGAAATGCATGGAACCGCCTGGCAAGCGGCCGCAGCGTGCGGTTCGGAAGCGTGGTTTGGTGCGGAGGACGCAGGCGTATCCGGATACGACGGCCGATGGACCAGTATGGATGCCCGAAAAGGCCTGCCGGACGACTGGGTGATGGCCGTGGATTGCGACGGGGAGCGCGCTTGGGCGGGAACCTACCAGGATGGAACGTGGGAATGGGACGGCAGGCGTTGGTCGGAGGTGAAAGGGATCGGCGACGATTGGGTGCTTTCGTTGGCACACCGCAAGGGGGAGCTGTGGGTCGGAACCATGGACGGCTTGTACCTGGCGGGCAAAGGCCGGGTTCGCGGATTGCCGGACGAGCGGGTTCATCAGCTCACCGTGGATGGAGATCTGCTGTTGGTAGGGACGGAGCGAGGGTTTGCGGTGGTGAGCCGGCGAAAGTTGGTAAAGTAGATTTACTTTACAGATCGAAGGACATGGGGCTCGCACCACAAACCGCAACAACCGGCCGCGGCACGGGCGGGTATCTCACCAGCGTCTCGCCGAGGACCACTCGGCGGTGACGGATCCAACAAACGATTCCGCGGACATCCGCCGCTTAAATTTGGAGGCACTTTGGGACTGACCATGAAGGTTCGACGCATTGACGCTGCGCAATTCAATACGCTTGAACCACGCCAGATCTCGGACTTGCTCCGCTATGGCCAACCCGGGGTGGTCGATCTGGACAAGGCCTGGGACGGAATTGCGTGGCTGATTTCCGAGGAGCGACGCGAGCGACCGTACATGATGCCCGATCCCGACGCCGCCGAAACCCAAGCCATCTATGGGACGGACTCGTTGTTGGGGGGCACGCTGTTTCGAACATCGCCCGACAAGGTGAAACAGATCGCCGCCGTTCTAGAACCCATGAGCCGCGAGACGATTTCTTTGAATTTCCACCCGGACTTGATGTCCAAGAATGAGGTATATCCTGGCAGTTGGGATGAAGAAGACTCACTGGAGTACCTCCTCGAGGCGTTCGACCGCCTCCGGAGGGTGTATCTAGACGCGGCGAAAGCTGGCGATGCGATAATTCACAAGCTTGATTGAGCCGCTTGGCGATGCGGGGACGTGCTGCCGGTGCGCACCGGACCCGCTGCGGTGAACTCCCTCCCCTGAGGCCCTCGTGTTCTACTCCAGTCTCGTCTCCCCAGACGGAATCAGCGACGCCGACTACTTCGGCGCGGTGAAGCGGTTCCTCGCTCAGCTCCAAGCGCGTGGGATGCCGGTGGTCGGACCCACCGAAACGGTCACCCCGGCCCAGACCCGGAGGGTATGGAAGATCGGCGATGAGCTCACCCTCAGCGTGGATGACTCCCACGTGATGAGAATTCGCACCGCCCAACTCTCTCACCCCGACCGCGCGGCCCTCGCGCGCTTCGCGAACGAAGCTGCGGAAGTCCTCCCCATGATCGACCACTATCAGCTCTTGGACGACTGGTTGAACTTGGAAGACGACGACCATCGTATCCCCGCCATACTCGCCATCGGCGGGCCCAGACCCTTGGACTCGGACACCTTTGAAGCCATCGCCGACGCATTGGACGATGAGGACCCGGTGGTTCGGCACATGACGGCCTGTGGGGTCGCTGTGACCGGGTGTGCTGACTTCCTTCCCTACCTTGAAGACGTGCTGTCCCGGGAGGACCATCCCCAGGTGGCGGACCGGATCCGTGAGGCGATTGCGATGATTCGCGAAGTTGAGAGCGCACGTCGCTGATGCCGTTTGGTAAAGTAAATTTACTTTACGACTTGGCCTGGGTGGCGAACAACACCAGGCCGTAGTCGCTGATGATGTGAAATCCGATCGATAGATAAGCGCGCTGGGCGGGGATATTCTCCTCGCCGGTGAACAGGACCGAGCGGGAAACGCCCTCGGAACGCGCGATCTGGAGGGAGCCGGCGACACAGGCGCGCGCCAACCGTTGGCCGCGGCGCTCGGGAGGGGTGAACACGCCTCCAATCTGCACGACGTCAGGCACGCGCGCGTTGAACGTGGAGATGGCGGCGATTTTGCCGTCGACGCAGGCGACAAAGCCATCTCCGGAGGCGATCATCCGTGGAACGGTGGTCTGTGCGGTTTCGACCGCATCTTTGGGCGAACGCCGGTTGGTTTCGATTTCGTACGCGATACGCATCTCGATGACTACCGGAAGATCCGCTTCTATGGCACGGCGAACTTGGATTTTACCGGAGGTGAGTTCCGCGGGAATCGCGAGATCGGCCAGTTCCAGCAAGAACAGCTCCTCACGGCTGTCCAGAGGGGCATGGCGGTTCATTAGGTTTAAGGCGGATCGCACGTCGCAGACCTGTCCCCAAGGTCCGATCAGCCCTTGGACCGGGCGTCCGCTGGCGGTTACGGCGGCTTCTGCAAGCGGTGCGGCTCCGATGGGAGCTTGAAGGATGAGATTTCCGCTCCAGGCGTGCGAGACGACGCCGACGATCTCCCCTTGGTCCCAAGCTGCGAACCAGGCTCCGGAAAATCGGCGTCCGTCATCGACAAAGCCTGCGGCGCGGGCGTTGCTCCGGAGAATCATCGAGCTCGCCCAATGTGTCGAAAGAAAGGTCTCTACCGCCTGGGCCTGGGCCGGGCCGACGCCTTCGATGCGCATGGCTAGGTCAACGTCGCGACAACGACCGGCCAACCCATCATGACCGCGAGATCGCGGGCGGTCCGGCCTTTGGAATCCCGGGCATTTGGGTCCGCACCCCGCGCGACCAAAACCTCGACGCCATCAGCACTTCCAGCCATCGCCAACTGATGGAGCATGGTGACCCCGTGTTCGTTGGCGGAGGTGAGCATCTCCGGGTGCGCGCGAACCGCTTCTTCGAGTTTGTCCCGCATGTTCATGCTCATGGGGTGCTCTTGGTCGGGATCGGTGTCGGGGCCATCCCAATCCGGGACCAGTTTGATCTTCTTCGGATCTCCAAAGTCCAGTCCCCAGGCCTTGTCGTGGGCGGCGCGATCGGCGGCGCTCATGCGCGATCGGAGCAAGTTGACGGTGAAGGCGCCATAGGCGCGGCCCGCTTGAACGTAGATCCAATCCTCCAAATGGGCGATCGGCACGGTGACGACCTGGCCCTTGGCGACGTTTTTGATCCAGTTGGGCTGGTTGAGGACGGTCGCGACGATCCTCTCGCCATCGCAGTCGATCTGCCCGAGCCACAGGTGCTCGACGTTGGCGCCTTGAACGCTCGGATCTTCAAACGCAAATTTGACGGCGGACATCTCCAGCCCAGGAACGATGCGGCGGCTCTCCCAGGAGAGTTCCCGCCAAAAGTAACGAAAGGTCGCCCGCGCCTGGGCGAACGCTTGGTCCATTTCGGGGTCCTTTCCGTCGCTCAACACCACCGGTGAGTGCGCCATCGTTCCCCCCGCTACTCCTTACCTGATGGCGTGGGATCGTAAACACCGGTCGTCATGTGCTGAGTTCGGCGCGTCACGCGCACTACAAACTGCAACACCCGAATTGGCCAGGGCGCGCACATTGCAAGCGTCGCTGGGCAGCGACGAACCCAACAACAGACATCGTCAGCTCGATTTCGGAGGCCCCGATGCCCTACAGTCGAATCGTCTCTCCCGGTGGAATCACCGACGCGGACGCACCCTACTTCAAAGCACTTGCCCGCTTCATCGTTCAGTGCGTGGCCGACGGCGACCCGATGAGCGCGCCCGTGGTCCGCGAGACTCCCGCCCAGGAGTTGTGTGAATGTACCTTCGCCGACGGGGGTTACTTCCACTTGATCGACAGCCTGGTCACCGAGGTGCGATTTGTCGAATTGTTCCATCCGGACCAGGGGCGGCTCCAGGAGATCACCCGGCGAGCGTTGAGATTCTTCCCGGTGGTCGACCATTACGCGCTGCTCGACCGCTGGGTCGCCGGGGAGACGACGGATGAGCGCGTGCCCGTCCAACTGGCCCTCGGTGGGCCCCGACCGTTCGACTCCGACACCTTCGATGCGATTGCACGCTCGCTCGAACACCCCTCCCCGCGGGTTCGGGCGATGGCGGCGGCCGGGATGGCGAGTTGCGCGGATCCGGATTTCATCAAAGTGCTTGAGCGAGCGCTCAGATGGGAACACCACCCTCAGGTTGCGCAAGGGATGCGGGAGGCGATCGTCATCATCGGGAAGGACTGACCACCGAGATCCACGCTTTTGACGAGGGCCTACCGCCCCAACAAGTGATCCAACTCCGGCACCAGCAGCCCCAAGTCCGCCAGCGCCTGGGCTGCCGTTGCTAAGTTGACTTTCGTCTGACCGGCCTTGGAGCTCGAATCAAACCGGAAGCCCTCGGCGTCGAGAAATTCCGCTTTGCGAATGACGGCGCCGGTCAAGATCGCACCGCGAAGGTCGGATCTCGGAAATTTCGCTCCGGTGAGATCGCATTTGCTCCAGTCGACCCCATTCGCGGTGCTCTCCTCGACCACCAGCGATTTGAGCTTCAACCCCGCGAACACGGAATTGTCGAGCCGGCTCTTTTCAAACCGCACCGAAAACGTCATCGGTGCGGCGGCATTCCAATGGATGCCCATCGCGCGGCAGTTCACGAATCGGACGCCTTGGAATGTGGAGCCATCCACGCGGATCATGCTAAGTTCGCAGCCGTCGAACACGCAGTCGGTGAAGGTGGATTCTGTGAACCGGGCGCCGGTGAAAACACACTTTTCAAAGGAGCACTTTTCGAAACGGGCTCCTTGAACCCGGGCCGAGGGTTCGTTGATCTCGGAAAAAGTATGCTTGAACCAGTCGCCTTGAAGAGTCACCGTCACCTCGGACGGTCAGTATCCGGCACGGCAAGGGGAAACGACCCCGAGACCGAAACCATTTTGAAACCCACGGTAGAGATCCAGTGGCCATAGAAGCAACACCCCTTTGATGGAGTTGCGATGTCACCAGGTGTCCCATGTGCGTCGGTCGCTTTCGTGTTTGCTGTGCTTGGAATGGTCGGGTGCACGTCTACAGCGTCCACAAATCCGCCATGGTCCCACGCCACGCTCGCCCACCCCACGCCGATCGCCGCCGCTGGAGTCTCGGATGGTAAAGCGCTTTACTTTGTAACCGGAGGGACCCAGGTCACCCGCGGGGTAAGTGGCATCCACCGTCTGGATCCCGCCACGGGTCAGGTGACCGTGGTGTACCAGGACGGACAACGGATCCCAGAGGACGCGCTGGCGGTGGACGACGATGCCGTCTACTGGGTAGACGGACCCGACGTGCTTCGAACCACCAAAGATGGCTTGAATACTTCGGTGTTGGCGCAGGCCCCTCGCGGGATCACCGAGATTGCGGTCGATGAAGCCCGGGTCTGCTGGCTCTCGTGGACGCAGCACGCACCGATGCCCCTGCTTTGCGTGCCGAAGTCCGGCGGCACGCCGTATTCCCTGGGCACGGCGAGGTGGGGGCCCAATGGCCTGAACCAGACGACCACGGACTTTTATTGGGCGGAATACGATGGTGTGTATTCGGTCCCCAAATCCGGCGGACCCGTGACCCGGGTGTATGCGAACACCAGTGGGTGGCCGAACATCGGGCTGGGTCTTGACGCAAACGCGGTTTATACCATCCAAATGGTTGGCGGCAGCGACAGCTCACTGCTGAGAGTTCCGCTTCAAGGCGGGCCACCCACGGTCCTGGCCACCGTGCAGGCCGCCGATGCGGGTCCGATCCTGGTGGATGCCACGCATGTCTACGTGTCGGAGACGGGCTTCTATCTCGACTCGCCGGTGACTTGGACGAAGGTTCCGATTGCCGGTGGTCCTGCGGTGATTCTCGACAGTGGACCGAACTACGGCTTTCTGAACGGTCCCTACGACCTGGGCGGGGAGGTGGCGTTCACCGACCGCACCGGCGTTTGGACGCTCCCGAAGTAGGTGCGCCAGGCGACCGTAGGGCGAGCGGAGCGAGGTTTGAGCGGAGCGAAAACGGAGCGCGAAGGCGCGACCCCGCAGGGCACCGACCCGTAGGGGGGCGCCCAAAGGCAACTTCGGGTTACGGTCCGCCAACCATGATTCTGTTGCCTGCCGCTGATGCCGCATTCCTGCTGCCCGAAGAGCTGACGATGCTGATGGGCGTCGGGGTGGAGATTGTCCCGGAACTTCCGCGACGTGGGCCTTCGACGCTCGCTTTGACGCGGTATCCCGATGGCCTATGGGGGTTGCACGATCCATCGGTGAAGCGGGGTGCCGTTCTCAAGCCCGATTTTATGGACGGCACCATGGAACGCCGCGTCCGCATGACCTGGCACATGCACGAGCCGCTTCGCAATGCGCTGGGGGCCACCAAAAGCCAGCACTGGACCGTCCTGGATGCCACCTGTGGGCTCGGCACGGATGCGTGGATGATGGCGGCGTGGGGACATCAGGTGCGCGCCTACGAACGCCACCCGCTGCTGGCGTGGCTGTTGCAGGGGGCGTGGCAGGCCGCGGGGGCGCCGGCGTCGGTGGACCTGCGTGCGGGGGATGCGCAAGCTTGCACCGACCGTTTTCAGGTGGTGTACCTGGATCCGATGTATCCGGAGTCGAAGAAATCGGCGTTGCCCTCGGGGGAGCTTCAGCTGCTGAGAAGGTTGCTCGAAGGGGATGAACCTCCGGACAACCTGCTCGACTGGGCGCTGGGGTGCGCGACGATGAAAGTGGTGGTCAAGCGGCCAAAACGGGCGGAGACGTTGCCGTATTCGCGGGGGCCGAGCTTTGTGGTGGAGGAGCAGAGCACCCGATACGATGTGTATGTGCCTTGAGGGCGGTGTTTGGGCAGGGCGGCCTGCCCGGTGTGTATGGCGTCGGCAGCGTTAGAAGGCGAGCTGTCTCCGTTCACCTTCTAACGCCGAGATGGACCGAGCTATGGGGCGCACTCCGCCAGCACCGATGCGTCTTTGTTCACGTCCACCAGCATTGGGGTGGGGACGGCGGTAGGAATGTTCACTTCGAAGGCGGAACACTCGATCGCCCCGTCGGTGCATGGAACGCACGGGTCACCGCCGAACGCAAACAGGTCGCAGCTGTCGACGCCGAGCAAGCCGTCTACGGTGCGCGTGTCGGTCAGGCCGGACAGGCTGACGTTCGCAAGGGTGCCCGCAGGGCCAAGATCGGCTGAGAACGCGAAGTCCTCGTAGTTGATCCAGGCACCCTCGGCGAAGACGGTGAGATCATCGATGGCGCCCGAAAGGTGACCGTCCAAACCGAGGGCCACTGGGAAGACCTGGGCGGAATCCACGCAGGTGTAGTCCGACAGCCCATCCACGCAGGTTGGACCTGGCACGTCGCAGGTATCGGCGAGGCCGACCGCCACTGTGAGTTGGGCGCCGTCTTCGCTGGCACTGACCACATGCAACCAGACTCCCTCGGGGATCCAGGCCGCCGCAGCGGTGGGCTCGACCCAGCTAAAGCCTTCGTTGATGAAGGTTTTTCCCACCAGATCCTGGGCGAGCGGGTTTTTGACCACGACTCGGTATTTTTTCGAAAATCGGGCGTTTTTGTTTGCAAATGGCGTATACGTGGCGTACGGAAAGTCCGCTTCTGCCGTAACTTCGTAGATTCCCGGGGTGACCGCCGTGAACCAACCGTTCTTCTGGTATTCCCGCGTGAACCGCGGCCATCCGGAGTTGATGTTGGGCCAGGGTCCGGCGTTGACGGGATTGGGGCTTAGACCCACCAAACCGCCGTTAGGTGCGGTCACCACCCATCGCGCGTAACCTTGGCCGCGGGCGCGCGAACGATCGCCGGTCCGCGCTTCCATGACGAAGTGGACGTCGTCGCCGGCATTCACGACGCAATTGTCGTTTTTCCATAGTTTGTAGGTCACTTGATCGACGGACGAGTAGGTCGTCCAGGACGCCGGTTCAACTGGCGTACAAGCGGCTTGGGCCTGGGTTTCAAGAACGACGAGCGAGAGCGCGACAGCTGCAAAACGTAACATAGAACCTCCAACCGCCCTATGCGCCGGCGGGCGGTGTCGCGCTGGATTCCGTCACACCCTGTTACAAGTCGAACCCCGCCAGGATCGCCGACTGATTCAGTATCCAATGGAGGATGAACTGTTCTGCGACTTGAACGACTAAAGCGGCATTCCCCAGGGGTTTCCGGGCTCCTGGCGCCAACAGACGGTTTCGCCTTCGGGGGTGGCGCCGCAGATTTCCTGGGTGAAGAGCACGCGGCCGGCTTCGACGGATTGCGCGTCCAGGCAAGCGCGGGAGCTGGATCCCATACGTTGACAGGCGATTTTCAACAACGGAAGCGCCTGCTCCAAACCTTCGGGCGTGCTCGCCAACAGTGCGCCGCCGGCCCAACAGCCCGATCCATCGGTAGGTTCGAGCTCGCACGCCTTTTTGTACAGGGCAACCTTGGTTTCGGTCGGGGCGGGAAATTGGCTGGCGAGGACGTAGCACGAGAGGCTGTCGGAAAGAACGGAGCAACCGCGCTCCAAGGGCGCCTTGGCCGGCACCGAATCTCCCTGCTCCAACCGCTCTAAGCCAGCGTAACCGCAGCCCACGCCGTTTCCGAGTTCGCACGCTTTGTCGTTGCTGGCGATCGACTTGACTTTGTCGACGGCCGTGCCGTGTCCGTAGTGGTACGACCACGCTAAACTCCGGCAAGAAGCGGCGTGTTCGGCGCGGCAGCCGAGCTCGGCATAGCGGAATGCGAGGGCTTCGTCCTTGGGTGGAAGTTCGCCCTGGAGTTTCCCGGTGGGGTCTCGACCCCAGGAGTACAGGGTGACCAGGGCGTGGCAGGTTTCACCGTTGCCTCGTTCGCATTCCTCGCTCATGGATGCGACGGTGGGACCACAGCCTGCCAACACGGCGAAGACCGCTGTTGTCGTGGTGTTTCGGAGGCACATTATCGCGAACGCAATTCGTTGATGCGATCGTTGGCGACCCACCGGCTCTGTTTGCCGAGATTTTCGGGGGGCATACGGGCGCAAGTGCGTTCCTTGCGCTGGTCCGGCCAACGTAACAGCGCGTACGCACGTAGGCTTTCAAGCTCGTGGTTGCGGAAGATCGCGTTGTCCAAACGCTCGTACACCACGCTGTAACGGTGCTGGATGTCGTATTCTCGGGCACGTTCGGGATTTTGCCGCATCGAATAGTCGAAGTTCAAGTACCCACCTTGTTCGCCGGTTTCAAAGGCGGTGGTGGTGAACGCTCGGGCGGCGGCTTCGTCGCCACGGATCCAGGCGGCCTCGGCCAGGTAGAACCACCTTTGTGGATCTTCGACTTCGATCACCACGTCGTCGTCGGACAGCGTTTCGACGGTAAGCGTTCCGGCAACGGCGATGAGCTGCTTTAACACCGCGTCGGAGGCGTCGATCTGGCCGAGCTTTCGCAGCAGGCGGGCGTGGGCCTGGGTGTAGCCCTCGGTCACAGCGAGCCGTGGATAGGCGTCGATTCGGGCGTATTCGGCCGCCTTGGTCGCCAAGTCCAGCCGGCCGGTGGCCACAAACCAGGGGACGAACTGCCCCCAGCCGGTGATCTGGCGTACGCGACTGTGCGGGGGGAAATCCCCAGTGGGATTCTCGGGATTTTGGCCTTTGAGTTCGAGGGTTTGAAGTGCGTCAAATGCCCCTTGGGGATCTGCAAGCGTGACGGATGCGGCGGCTTCTCCGAGGACCAACCAGTACTTTAGGCCGAGTCCGCCGTTGCTGGGCTTTTTGGAGCGGAGAGCGCGCATCGTGCTGCGCACCAATGCTGCAGTTTCCGGATCCGACAACAATGGCGCAATGCTTGCATCGAAGGCACTGGACCAGTCCTGATGGATCCCGGGGGTCTTGCAGGCCTGTCGAAATTGGTTGAGGGATTCGGCGGCCCGTAGTTGGTCGGCAACGCCAGGGACACGCGAATCTGACGTCAGGGGGGATGCTTCGGGCATGGAACCTCCACCAAAGAGGTACCGTGGAAGTAGCGGAGTGTTGCTTTGCGGAGCGGGTTTGCAACACACTACAACGGATCGCCACGAGGCCCTATACCTCCGGTGTCACCAAGAAAAACTGGCTCAACACGTCGGCCAGCCGATCACGACGGGTGCGGCGGCGCAGTGGAATGGGCTCATGAACACCTCCTGTCCATTTCTAGCTTTTGCTAGGATCCACCGCGTTCACAGGGCGTTCACAGAGCGTTCACAGCCCCGGGTTCTGCCCAGGGCGTTCGAGATCCGTTAATCCCAAGGGGGAGGAATTCTGCGCAGTTTCATGGGTGCGTCGATCGGGAGGGGTCCGTGGAGGCGGGACTAGGTCGACGGGACGCGGGGGTCCTCGCGGTGATCTGCGTCGTCTGGGCGGTCAACTTCCTCACCTCCAAACTGGCGTTGAACGAGTTTCCTCCGTTGTTGTTCACGGCGCTCCGATTGGCGCTGATGGTGGTGTTGCTGGCGCCGCGGTTGCGGCGACCGCCCGCAGATCAGTGGCGAAGATTGATCCCGTTGGCGCTCTGCAATGGCGTTTTTCATTTTGGATTGAATTTTTGGGCGCTGCAGCGCTCGACCACGCTCGCTTCACCGTCGATCTTGTTGCAAAGCTATGTTCCGATGTCGTCGCTGTTGGCGTGGTGGTGGCTGGGCGAGCGATTGACGGTGCGAACCGGGCTGGGCATCGCAGTGAGCTTTTTGGGTGTGTTGGTGCTGGGCTTTGATCCGAGTGTATTGCGAGATCCGATCGGTCTCGGGTTGATGCTCACCAGCGCTGCCTTTCTCGCGACCGGAACCGTGCTCGGTCGGGATCTGAAGGGGCTGGACGCCTTCGGTCAGCAGGGATGGACCGCGGTGATCGGCGTGGTGCCGTTGACACTGTGGAGCCTCGCCGTCGAGCCGCCGCCGCTGGAAGTGTTTGCGCGCGTGAGTTGGATCGGTTGGTTTGGCGTGGTGTATGCCGCGATCTTCGGGTCGTTGGTGGGGCATGGGTTGTTCTTTTCGTTGGTGCAACGCCACCCGGTCGCACGGATCACGCCGTACCTACTGGCCACGCCGTTGTTGGCGACGATCTTGGGGATCGTGTGCCTGGGAAATCAGGTGGGACCGCGGTTGTGGGGCGGCGGGGCGTTGATTTTGCTGGGCGTGCTGGGGATCGCGCTCGGGAAGCGCGGATAGTCAAGGCGTTTGACTACTCGAGTGGGATCGCCCGCTTCTGCGAGGCCGCCGTCGATCGCGAAGGCAGCGCGTTCGATGCCCGGCTTAGCCCTGGTACGAGCACTTTCGTCGCAGCCCGCATCCGATGCGGCTTAGAAGTTGGCTCCGAGACTGACGCCGGCGAGGGCGCTGATCGTTGGTGTGACTCCGTCGGTTTTGGTATGGTAAACCTCGATATCCGTGTAGAGCGACAGTCGAAACGGCCGAAAGTCGAACACAAACTCGCCCCCGGCTCGGGCGTGGGGGGCGAAGACATTGTGCCCACGCAACGGGTGCCGATCGATGGCGTAGAACCAAGGGTTGATCAATGAAATCCCGACGCGCAGGGTCGGGGCGAAAAAAATCCCCGCGGCTCGGCTCTCATGAATTGGAAGATCCCATCGGACTTGCATCCCCGTGCCCAGCAAGCCCACCCAACCCACGCGAAGGTAGCCGCCAAACCCTGGTCCAGAGGCTCGGTTTCCAAGGTGGCGCCCGAACAGGACGGTCACGCCGCCATCGGGTGACGGCCGGAAGGGCTCGTCGTGCACCACGCCGAAAGCACCAAACTCGAACGAAGCTGCGATGAACCAGGGGTTTGCCCCATCGTCTTGTAGAAATTCGGAGTATGCCGACGCCGCCTCGGGTTCCGAGGGAACGCCCCCATGAGCCACCGTCGTTGTTAGTGCCCAAATAAAAAGCAGAATGATGACGTTTCGCAAAGCAGCTCCCGAGGCTTGCTGGATGTACAAGAAAATGTCATTACTGTCAATAATAAACGACACGGTGGTTGCTTTCGATGGAGCGCCCAAGCTTAGCCTTCAAATGCCCTTTGAAGAGGTGCGATCTCGATCTTGATCATCTCGAGCATGGCGGCGAACACCCGATCCCTGGCGGCGGGATCACCGGTCAACCACTTGTCCATTGCCGAAGGGGACACTTGCTAGGCGGGGCGCTGATCTTGCTGGGCGGGGGATCGCGCTCGGGAAGCGTAGATAGTCAAGATACTTGACTGTCTCTGTAACGGAGCGTTTCAAGAAGCGGATCCTGGTCGCCGGCGCGGCCATTTGGGGTTCCTTCGTCCGCCCGAAGGAGTCTTTCATGCGCCGCTCACTCGCCATCACCGGATTTCTCGTGCTCTCGCTCGCCTGCTCGGGTTTCGGTAAGAAGAAAGCTCCGGAATCGGACGTTCCGGTGGACGACCCCTTGGAGGAGGCCGACGATACGGAGGACACCGAGGAGGCCACTGAGCCGCTCACCCTGGACCAAGTGTGGGTGGACTGGCAGAACGACGGCGGCACGATCGTGGTGGATCACCCCGAGGTGGACGGTTTCACCCTCGGTTTGGCCGGAACCTACGATGGGTGGATGGGCGAGGACTGCTTTGAGGGTTCGGGTGCCTACCACTACTGCCATACGTTTGATGGGAGCGATGCTTTTCTGGAGACGGTGGGACAGCCCGAGGACATCGTCGAGGGGTCCACCACGCTGTTTAGCGAGGAACGCGCGATCTACGAGGGGCAGGACTGGTTGACCTACCTCCTCGAAGTGGGGTCCTCTCGTCCGGAGTTGGATGCCACCTGCTATGTGTGGGGAAAGTTCCCTTCGTACTACGAGGACTTTGGCTGTGAGGTGTGGGAGGAGTAGCGGAAGGGCTCTGTTACGGTTCGAAACCGTCGGTGGCCTCGGCTTCGGGTATCTCGGTGACGTCAGCTTTCTGACACTCGGAGGTTCTATGAAGACCGTATTGTTTGCCGCGACCACCGCTGTTTTGTCGACCTGTCAACCGCAGGATCAGGGGCCAGATCTGGAAACCCCGGCCGCGATCACCGCGCAGGATGTGCAGTTGCTGACCTATGCGGCCAAAGATCTCCCGTACCAAGCCATGGATGTTGGCACCCGCCTGCTGGATGGCGCCTGTCCGGTGCGCACGAGCGTTTCCGGCGGCACACAGTTGACGGGAGGTTGTACGGACGCTTTTGGAAACAGCTTTGCCGGGACGGCGGTGGTGTCCGAGACTTTTGGAGCGGGAACGGTGGACACGAGCGTGAAGTTTTCCCATTTCAAGCTTTCCAATGGAAAGGGGGACTTTGAAATGGACGGAACCTTCAAGGAAGCGATCGGTTCGACGACCACTGAGCGCCATTTCGACGGAGAAATCATCGTTTCCGGAACGTTTTTCGGCGACACCTATGTGTACGACAACTTTTCCGACGAGATCGAATCCCAAGGCAGCTTCGAAAACCGGTACATCCAAGGGGAGTTTGACGCGGAGATCTACGGTCATGTGGAAGTCGATGCCGCTTACAGCCAGATGACCGGTTGCAACAATATTCCGCACGTACTCCCCATGAATGGGACGTTCAACCTGTACACCGACGGTGGGGACGTGGCGTACGACATCCAACCCCCCTGCCAATCGATGGTTCCGTTCTCGGGGGATGTCGCGGGAATGTCCCTGTGGAACATGGGCTATGAGGACGGTTGGTTGCAGTTCTGAGCGAGGCCGAGGCGATCCTCGCCAAACACGGCTTGGATGCAGCGAGCCTCGATACACTGATGTACGAGATAGCCGCCGATCCGGAGCTGTCGGCATCCTATGAGGCGGCTCGGCAGTAAGCGGCGAACCCTGGCGCGGAGATCTCC
>SYKL01000454.1 GCA_005797785.1 Pseudomonadota bacterium
AAGGGGCCAACGTGGGCCGTCTCTGCGCCTTGGAAGCGGGTTTTCCCGTCACGACGACCGGTGTTCAACTGAACCGCATGTGCGGCTCGGCTCAGCAGGCGATTAATTTTGCGGCACTGGGCGTCGCATCTGGGTTTCAGGACTTGGTGATCGCCGGTGGCGTCGAGTCCATGAGCCGGGTGCCGATGGCATCGGACCTGTTCTTGAACGGTCAGATGACGACTTGGTCGAAAGAATTGTCTTGGAAGTACTCCATCATTCCGCAAGGCCAATCTGCGGAGCTGATCGCTCGCAAGTGGGGCTTGACGCGTCAAGAGTTGGACGAGTTTTCGCTTCAGTCGCACCAGCGGGCTGCAGCCGCCTATGAAGCGGGTTGGCAGACGCCTGAGTTTGAGCCCGTCGTGTTCGACGGCAAGACGCTGCTCGCCCACGACGAAGGCGTTCGAAAGGAAAGCACCATCGAGAAGTTGGCTTCGTTGAAGCCGGCATTCTCAGAGACCGGTGTGATCACCGCGGCCTCCTCTTCGCAGATTTCCGATGGCGCGGCGGCGGTGCTTTTGGCCTCCGAGGCCGCAGTGAAGAAATATGGATTGAAGCCGCGTGCGAAGGTGATTTCGATGGCTGTTGCTGGCGTCGATCCGACCATCATGCTCACCGGTCCGATCCCCGCGAGCCGACAGGCGTTGGCGAAAGCCGGGCTTGGAATTGGCGACATGGACACGATCGAAATCAATGAAGCGTTCGCTTCGGTGGTGCTGGCATTCGGTCGGGACCTGGAAGTCGATTGGAAGAAGGTCAATCCTCAAGGAGGCGCGATCGCCAATGGGCATCCCCTGGGGGCCTCCGGGGCGAAGCTGATGACCACCATGATCAATACGCTCGAGCGCACCGGTGGCCGGTATGGCCTTCAAACCATGTGTATTGGGTTTGGCCAGGCGACCGCGACGATCATCGATATGAAGGTCTGATCCCCTCAGACCGTACGAAAGCGGACGATCAACGGGCTTCGCGAATGGCGCCCAGGTAGCCGAAGGCGAGCCCGGTGGTCAGGAAGGTTGCGACGAAAGAAGCGAACATGGCCCCATAGCTGGGGTCAAAGCAGCTGAAGTCGAGATTGTTGACGCCCGCCAAGAAGGTGGCGGCGGTCACGGCGCCCCAACGCAGACTCAAGACTACACCCACCAATGAGCCAGTGGCCAAGCCGACAATGGAAGCGAGTGCTGGCAGGTACGGATTGCGCATCACGGCGGTGTTCCTCGGGTCGGTCACAGGCTACCGAAGTTGGCGTCCATAGGCGGTTTACAAGTGTAAAACCCGATGCCTATGCGTGCGAGTCGTCGTCCGTTCCGAGCGCGCGCGACACCTCAAGATGCGCCTCTTCCGCCCACAACAACCCATTGTGTCCGAAGCCGTCCATAACGATCTCGCGGGCCCCCGGGAAGGTGGCCCGTCGCGGCGGCAACACGCTCTGATCGTAGCGCGCGCGAATTACGGTCGTGGGAACGCGCTCCGGACCTTCACTTAGACGCGTAACCCAAGGGCCCCGAGGGTCGAGGACGGTGCGAAACGGCGGCGGTGCCAAACGGAACAGCGAAGTGCCACCGAACGGAGTGCCCAAAGCGACGAACCGACGGACGTATTTTTCACCGCCGAACGCTTTTAGGTATGCACGGCAAGCGACCCCCCCCAACGAGTGTCCAACCAAATCGATGGGACCGTCCGAAGAATGGGCTAAAACCGCCGCTTCGATTCTCTGAACGATCTCGTCGAAACTGACGCCGAAGGAGGGATAGCTCACTCGCGCGACGGTGGGCCAGCCCTTCTCTAAAAGGTGCCGAGAAAGGGGTTTCATGACATCCGCGTGCGCCAGAAATCCGTGAACGAGAACGACGGGCCTCCGGCCTGAAATGGGGTTGGCCGCGGGGATCGGGAAGAGGTTTTCGATTGGGTAGGCGGCAGTGCGCACCGTGGCCGCTAGTTCTCGTGCAACGGCATTCACCATTCGAAATGGGCTCTTGCGTTGTTGGCTGGATTCCTGGAAGTTTTCCCAGGTGGCGGTGGTCATCCAGTTCTCCGATGCAGGGTTGGATTGCGTTGCAAGAATTGTATCTGATGGGAAAGCGCTTGGGAACCGGGTCGGGCCTCCAAGTTGAGGGTTTTCGTACTAAATGTGCCCGGATACACAAATATCCCTGTCGAAACGTTTGTTTTCCGAACAGAAGCATCTAGTTGTGGTAACTTTCTAGAAGGTGTGTATAACGGGGGGCCTTTTCAGGGTTGTCTTGAACAGCACTGATCGGCGAGAGGCCCCGTGAAGCGCGCGTTGACCGGCATCAAACCCACCGGACAGGTTCACCTTGGAAACCTGCTGGGAGCGATCCGCCCGGCGTTGGGACTGCAGCAGACATTCGATTCCTTCTATTTCATCGCCGATTATCACGCGTTGACCAGTGTCGAAGATGCCGCGGCCTTGCGGCAAGCCACTCGGGAAACGACGGCCACGTGGCTCGCTTTGGGCCTCGACCCGGAGCGCACGGTGCTGTTTAAGCAGTCTGCGGTTCCGGAAGTCTGTGAATTGGCTTGGATCCTTGGTTGTCTGATTCCGATGGGGATGCTCGATCGCGGCCATGCGGTGAAAGCAGCTCGGGACGGGGGCTTTGACCCGAACGTCGGCACTATGTACTATCCAGTATTGATGGCGGCCGACATTCTGTTGTACGACAGCACGATTGTGCCAGTTGGACGTGATCAAAAGCAGCACGTCGAGATGGCGCGCGACATGGCCATCAAAGCAAACCATCGGTATGGTGAAGGTACGCTCGTCGTGCCGGATGTGAGCATCCAAGAAGAAGTGGCGGTCGTTCCTGGACTTGACGGTCGGAAGATGTCCAAGAGCTATGGGAATCAGATTCCGCTGTGGGCGCCGGAAAAGCAGCTGCGTAAGCTGATCATGCGGATTGAGACGGATTCTCTCGGCGTGGAAGATCCTAAGGATCCGGACACCTCCAATATCTACAATTTGTATAAATTGTTTGCGACGCCGGAACAGACCGCTAACTTGCGCGAGCGATACCTCGCGCCAGGCATGGGGTATGGAACGGCGAAACAAGAACTTTTCGAGGCAGTGAACGCCCAACTTGCGGGCCCGCGAGAATCTTATGAGGAGTGGATGGCGCACCCATCCCGACTCGATGAGGTTTTGGCGGCAGGCGCAGAGCGGGCGAGAAAGGCAGCGAATCAAACCTTGACTCGGATTCGAACCCGGGTGGGGTTGACATAGTTGAGTGGGTTTCTACTTTCCTGTGAGGCGTGTGGAAGATGTCGATACAAGCCGCGCAGACCAACGCTGGAGTGAGTGCTATGAACTTCCTTCTTTCCGACAGTGCGGCGCGCAAACGCTCCGAACGCTTGACGGCCGAAGAGGAAAAGGACATCGCCCGTGCGATCCGCAAAGCGGAGACGCGCGCTCGGGAGGCCATTCGTGGCTTGCAACGCGCCGAGACGATCATCGGACGTCGCCCGGAGCGCGCTGAGCGCACCCGAGCTGGCGCGGTGGATCGCTTGGAAGCGGCCGTTGAAGCCATTTGGAAGGAATCCAAGGAAAACATGGATCTCAAGCCATTGGCGCGCGATGCCAAGGGTGCCTGGGCGGAAGCCGAAAATCTGCGTTGGCGGCTTGCTATGTCTGGCCGTCGTATCGCCCATGGCGAAGCGCGCAAGCTCGCAGGTCCGTTCATGGACGAGGAAGACCTCGTTCAAGAGGGCTATATCGGCCTGCTACGCGCAGCGAAGCGTTTCGATCCAGATCGCGGCATTCGGTTCAGCACCTACGCTCGGTGGTGGGTACGTGCGCAGATGACGCGTGCGATCGACCATACCGGCCGTCCGGTGCGTCTGCCCGGTTGCGCCGTGGAGCAGACCCGCAACCTTCGCAAGGCGATCAAGCGCTTTGAAGCCGCGGGAATCAGCTATGGCATCACCGAGCTCGCCGAAGAGGTGGGCATCGACAAGGAGCGCGCAGAGCTGCTTTTGTCCCAGGGAAATACCATTTCCTTGGAGCAGCCGGTCGACGACGGCCCGCGTCCGCGCCCGCTCGAGCGTTTCCTCTCCGATATCGATGCGGTCCAGCCGGACAGCGAGGCGATTCAGGCGCAGGAATTGCATCGGATGCACCAGGCGTTCAACCTGGTGTTGACCGAGCGTCAGCGCTTTGTGCTCACCCGACGTTACGGCTTGGAAGACGGCGAATTCCGTACCCTTTCCGAAGTCGGCAAGGAGATGGGGCTTTCTCGCGAGCGCGTTCGCCAAATCGAGCGTGAAGCCCTGCTTCGCTTGCGCGAGCAGAGCAACATTCGGGACGCGAAGGTCGCCGCTCCAGAAGACGCCGAGATCGAGCTCGCCGAATAGATCGGTCGCGATCCGGTCCTCGCCGCGTTCTTAGGTCTCGAAGACCGTGAGCGCGACGGATAGTAAATGCATTTACTATTTATTGGGACGAAGCACTGCTGCAGGCAAGAAGATCCCGTCGTGAACTCGGTTTACGGCGGGTTTTTGCATTTGGCCCGGGAGACATTGCCGGATGCCCGCAAAGGCGATCGTCCGCTCGGTTCCGAGGGTGGATAGCCCTGGGAATCGGCGAAGAAGCTGGGGAAGTTCGTCTGGCGCACAACTCACCAAAGCGATCGAGCGCGGCAGCGCCGCCGGCGTCCAACGTTCGGCCGGCAACTGGTGAACCGACCATCCTTCGCCTTCGAAGACCTTTCCGGTGACCTTGGCCAAGGCGCGGCGTGCGCGGATGGCCGCATGTTCGGCGTCACTGATCTCGCCAACAGGAAGCCGGTTTTGAGCGGAGGTCATCGCAGCGGCCAACTGCTCGGCGGCGTCCGGCGCCGAAGAGAACACGACTCCTGGCGAAAAACAGCCGCGACCGTCGTAAAAGGCTGCATCTTCAGCGATGGCATCCCACGCGCCTTCGATCCATGCGGCTGAATACCGGCTTCCGAAACCGAAAAAAGTGGTGTTCGCGGGAAGGGAGGCTTGAATTTCGGCGATGGTGGGATCCGATCCCATCGCAAAGATGACCTCGCCGGAAAGGCTGCGATCTTGCTGGAGGGTGAGCGGAAGATCTTCGGCTGCGGCGGCGATCGCCTGCGCGGAAACGCGGGCGCCCGCGGCCGACTTCCATCGCACCGCTGTGCCATGTCCTAGCAACAACGCCAACCATTCGATGGGCGCGGTAAACACCGTTCGTGCAGCGATGAACGTTGCCGAGGACCAAGGGACTCCTGGCGCCTCTGCGGCTCGTTCCAACGCTTCGTCGGACAGCGCTTCCAAGGCGGCGTTCCATGCCGCCCCGGCCCCGGCAGGGGACAGGCCGGTATCGAATGCGGAGGGGTCCAGGTTGCGGAGCCGGTCCCGCCATTGCCGGGCCTCCCGCCAACGGTTCACCGGCCTCCTCGCAATTCCCAGGCTTCTTCCACGGTGAGCGAGCATCCGCGCGCGGGGGCATCCGCCAGCCGCCCGATCAAGGTGACGGTCCCATCCGCGTGTACGACGCCTTGATCGAGGGTTTCGACGCCGAGGGTGCTGTCGACATTGCAGAGATCGTAAAACCGTAGTTGGCCGGCGGTTTCTGCTGGGAGGGGGCGGCCAGAACCGGGCTCTACCGCAATCGGACGCAGCCAAGGAGGTGGCCGGTACGCCTGATTCGGGGTGCCCCACAGCTGGCTCGAAAGCTCGGTCATCCCGTATTCGGTGACCAACCTGGCATGGGGGAAGCGCTCTTGGGCTGCGGCATAAAGTTGGCTGCCATCCAGGCGATGTACGCGGCCTTTGAAGCCTCCGGTGACCATCAACACCGAGCCTCGCGGGAGGTGTGCCGTGTCACCGTCCAGAAATTCAGCCAACGCAAACGCCGTGGTCGCAAAAAATACGGGTTTACCGAGGGTTCGCAGCCGGGCGTTGGCTGCGTCTCGATCGAGACGACCTCCGGGAGCGTGCCAGCTGGCGGTGCCGTGGGGCCCGAATTTGGTAAACAGGTTGACCATATGGGCGAGGGAGGAGTCTGGTGTTTGTGTAGGATCGTCGAGCAATGCGACGATGTCGGCCGGTGCCCCAGGTACGCAGACCTGCGCCCAAGCGAACGCCCCGTGGTCGTAGAGCATGGAGTTCCGAAGCCGGTGTTCGCCGCGTCCTCCGCCGGTGGTCCCTGAGGTGCGGAACACCACGAAGGCTTCGCGGGGAGGAACGGTGCCGACCGGGAGGTCCTTGAACAAACCCACGGGGACGGCGGGGATTTCCGCCAGACAACGTGGTTCCGCTTCGGTCAACGCCGCCAACACGGGATCGCGTTCGCGCTGCCAGCGGTGAATTTCAAGGGCGAGGGCGTCGAAATCTTCATGGGCCGCCGATTTCAGTGATCGATCCATGAACGCCAACACGCGCAGGCTGAGTGCGGCGCCGGCACCATCCGGGAGGTTCATCCGACCTCCTGGATGGAGGCGTCCAAGGCCTCCACAAAGGCCAACCATTGGGCGTCGGCGAGCGTTACCGGCGGAGTGATGCCCAAAACCTCCGCTTTGGCCCCCGCGGGAAGGGTCAGAAATCCCCGGCGAAGCAGGGCGCGGGTGAGGGCCAGCGATTTTGGATGTTCGATCCCGAGCATCAGGCCTCGGCCGCGGACTGTCCAACCCCGGGCTGTCAGATCCGAGGCATACCGAGCGCCGTTTTCCGCGGCCAGCGCCACCCAAGGGCCGTGTTCGAGCTGGTCCAGGACCGCCAAAGCGGCCGCACAACCCACGGGATGGCCTAGAAAGGTCTGAGTGTGGATGGCTTCACCCGAGGAAGATCCCCAAGCATTCATCACGGCCCGTGATCCGAGGCATGCGGACAGCGGAAACCCGCCCGCCAAGGACTTTCCGACGCAGAGCAGATCGGGGATCACGCCTTCGGTGGTGCCGGCGAACCAGACGCCCGTGCGGCCAAATCCGGTGTAGATCTCATCGAAAGCGAACAAAGCGCCTTCGGTGCGGGAGGCTGCGGCGATGCCGGCGTGCCAGCCCGAGGGAGGGGTGCGCACGCCGCCGCGCCCTTGAATGGGCTCCACCAAAACGAGCCCACTTCCCTTTGTACGTACCGTTTCCGCCACTTGCTCAGGGGGGCAGCCCCACGGAAGCGCGTGGACTTCGGGATGCACAATGCCGCGAAAAGGCTCTGTGAAGGCGGGACTGTATTGTTGGAGGGCCACCGCTCCCAACGCCAACCCGTGGTAGCCGCCTTCAAAGGTCAATACACCTCTGCGGCCGGTGGCAAGAAGAGCGGTTTTGACGCACACTTCGATGGCGTCCGATCCGGAAAGGCCCAAAATTGCGACTTCGAGACCGGAGGGCGCCAACGAAGCGAGGCGTTCCAACAGCCGAATCCGGGTATCGTCGGGCCACGCATCTCCCATGGCGTGGAGCAGGCGATCCGACTGCGCTTTGGCGGCCTGGACCACCGAGGGATGACGGTGTCCCAGAAAATTGACGGCAAACGCCGAGGTAAGGTCCACAAAGCGGTTGCCGTCGACGTCTTGTACGACCGCGCCCAGGGCGGTGTCCCAGACGATCGGGTCGTCGTCCGCAGTGCCCAAAGCTGCGGCGCGACGGACTCTTCGGGCGGTGATCGCCGGACACTCGTGCCGGGCCAACACATCCACGCGGGCGCGGGAGCGCGGCCCGGGAACCGAAGTGAGCAGCATTGGAAGTTCTGTCCCGTCCATCAGACGGTCGACTCCTGAAACCGGGCGGCGAGCAACTTCAGCAGTTTCCCGTGCAGGCCGCCGAAAGCGCCATTGGAAAGCACGGCCACCACGTCGTGGGGATGCGCTTGCGCGGCGACGGTGGCGGCGATGGCATCGGCGTCGGCCAGGGAAAAAGCGTCAACACCTCGGGCAACGATGTCTTGAACCAGGCGTTCACTTGAGAATCTTTCGTCTTCGGCGATGCGGGACACGTCAAAGGGATCCGCAATGATCACGCGATCTGCTTCGTCAAAAGCCGCGGCGTACGCCTCTTGAAACACGCTCCGGCGGGATGTGGCCGAGCGGGGTTCCCAAATGGCCCATAGCCGCCGACGCCCAAACCGCTGACGGAGAGCCTCTAAGGTGACTTTTACCGCGGTGGGGTGGTGGGCGAAGTCGTCGATCACGGTGACCTGCCCGGGCTCGCCAATCACCTCTTGTCGGCGTTTGATCCCCGCAAATGAGGAAAATCCGTTGGCGAGTTGTTCGGGTCGGACGCCCACCCGGACAGCGGCGGCGGTGGCGGCCACCTGGTTGTACAGATTGTGCTCTCCGACCAACGAACTGGTAAAGGTGCCGACCGAATCGCCATTTTTTAAGACCGTGAACGTCATCGTGCCGGAGCGAATGTCGACGCTCTCGATTCGGCCGTCCCAGGTCTGGCCAATCCCATACTTCCAAACCTCACAACCCGCGGACTCTGCCACTTCATTGGCCCCGGGATCGTCGCCGCGGGCGATCACCAAACCGTCGGCAGGTACAATCGCCATCAAACGTTTGAAGGCCTCTTTCACGTGATCGAGATCGCGGTAAATGTCGGCGTGGTCGAATTCGACTGAGGTCAGTATGACGGTGCGGGGCCGATAGTGTAGGAATTTCGGCCCTTTATCGAAAAATGCGGTATCGTATTCGTCGCCTTCGACAACGAAATGGGTGCCGGCCCCCGCACGTGCGGTTCGATCGAAGTTCTTGGCGATCCCACCGATGAGAAATCCCGGATTCAATTGGCCGGATTCCAGCAACCAGGCGGTGATCGAGGTGGTGGTGGTCTTGCCGTGGGTTCCGGCCACGACGACCGAATGGGCATTCTTCAGGAAAAGATCCCCGAGAACCTGCGGAAAGCTACAATAAGGAATATCGGATGCGAGAAGTGCCTGCGCTTCCTCGTATTCTGCCCGGATCACGTTGCCGACGACTACCAAATCCGGGTGGTGATCGAGGTTGCTCGCAACAAATCCTTGCTTGACCGGAATCCCAAGCCCGGCCAAATAGTCCGACATGGGCGGATAAACGGCCTTGTCAGACCCGGTCACCGAATAGCCAGCGTCTTTGAGCATTCCCGCGAGCGAACCCATCGCGGTGCCGGCAACGCCCATGATATGGATGGTTCGAAGACCGGAAGGTGGCGAGGAAACGAGGGGCACGACGCACTCCAAGCGGATGGGAGCAGTTATCCCTCCGCATCCTCGCAGGCCCGTGTCTGTGGCCGAACCGCGGGGAGCTCCCTATTTATGCCGGTAGTGATTGACGGCCCACAGGATCCGCGCGCCCGCCTTGGCGGCCCCCAACAAGTTGCCGCTAATTTTGCTCGTACCCGCCACGCGCGCACGATAAGGAAGGGGAACCTCGAGAATGCGCAGGCCACGGTTGGCCGCCTTCAACTGCATTTCTACATTCCATCCCCAGGTGGGATCTTCCATCGCGAGCGTTTGAAGGGAACTCCAACGAATCGCGCGAAAAGGACCCATGTCCCGGTACCGATGGCCGCTCGTCCAGTGGATCAACCGCACCGCTAAGGCGTTTCCAAACCTTTGTGCAGGTTGAAGTGCGCCTTTTTCGGCGAGTCCGGTGCGATCCGCCAGAACCAAATCCGCGCGGCCGTGGCGGATGGGGCTGATCAATTCCTCCATTCGATGGGGATCATCGGCCAGGTCGGCATCCATGACCACCACGATGTCGGGTGGATCCGAAGCCAGGTACCGGAATCCTGCTTTTACTGCGGATCCATAGCCACGTCGGCCCTCGAAGACGACTTCTGCACCGGCCACTCGGCCGGTTCCATCGGACGAACCGTTGTCGACGACCACCACCCGCACGCCGGCGGGGATGGACGAAATCACATGAGGTAGGCTTTTCTCTTCGTTCAACGCCGGAATAACGACGGCAACGCGCATCAGTTGTCCATGTACAACTGGAGCAATTCGGTCAGTCGCTCCTGGGACACCACCCACGCTTGGTTGCAGAAATGGCAGATCACCTCTGCTTTTCCTTCGTCCCGCATCGCCCGCAGCTCGTCGGCGCCGAGGCTCCCCAGCATGACTTCCACCTTCGCCTGGCTGCAACGGCATTTCCAGGTAAGGTCGCGGGTTTCCAGGAGTTCCACCGGCTGGCCGGCGAACTGGCCAAACGCGAAAGCGGTGAGAAGATCTTCCATGTCCGCCTGCATCAACGAACCGTAGGTTGCCTCAAAGGTGGCTTCGTCGATCCAGGGGTATTCATCGTGTTCCGGCAGGCGTTCTACGAGGATCCCTGCGGCAAATCGAACCGCCCCCTCTTCGTTGAGGCGCGCCGCCAACCTCAAGTACGCGCTGGTCTGCTGGGAGTTGCCCAGGTGCTCGGAAAGAGCGCGTTCCAAGTTCTCATCGGCGATGGAAGTGGTGCCCCGGTAGGTTTCGCGGGTGCCCTCAGATTTAATTGCGTGTAGGAACCCGGAAAGCTGCGATGCGTGCGGCATATCGCTGGGCGTGAGGCGAGCCCGCAATGCCCCTTCTGCGTCCACCTCGGCGATAAAGGCCATCTTGGGCCGGTCGGTCTGAATTTGTACCGTCAAACGCTCTTCGCCCTTGATGTGTGCGGACATCAGGGCGGTGGCGATCATGCCTTCGGCGGCGTGAATCGCAGCACCGCTGCCCAAACCATGCGCAAATCGTGCTTTTTCAGCGGGCCCGCGCGCCTCCACCACCACCAGACGTACGGTGCGCCCACCGCCAAACGCCCGCAGGATCCGACCTTCAGGGAGATCTTCGCTCACGGGACCTCGGCGGGCGAACGAACGATGCTCGTCAGCTCTTGCGTTTTGGGTGGAAAGCACAGTCCCGGCTTACAACCTTGATGAGTGGCAGAGAACACCACCGAGTGAAGGCCCGGAGCGGGAGATACGGGAACATAAATGATGACGTCCCCACTATACATTTCGCGAGGTAGATCTCCGGCCGGATCGGGGGCCAGCTCGCCGGGAGGGAAATCCGGCACTCCCAACGTGAGGCCGCCGGTATCGATCGGATGAACCTCGATCTGATCGCGATACACATGCATCCCCGCTGGAACGAGAAGGCGAAGCTCGATCTTCCCTGGGTTTCCCTCTAGCGAGGTGGGCGGAGTCTCCCAAACGAAAGGATCCACCTCCGTCATCGGGGGAGGCGGCGGAAGCAGATGAGGCGCCGGAGCGGAACCCGCATCTGCAGGCCCGCAGGCTGCGAAAAGCCACAACCAGAGCACAAAACCCCCTTACAGGCCGGCGAGGTAGAGTTCGGAGGGCTCTACGGTGGCCAGAATTGCGGGGCGGGTGGCGTCAACCCAAATGGCGACGGAGCGTCCTTGCCATTGACCTGCGAAGGCCACAATTCCGCCCGCTGGAATGCGTTCTGCGGCGTCCAGAAGGGCCGTAGCCGTCACCAGGAGAGTCAAGTCGTGGGTGGCGAGGGCGCGCGCGCGGTGGGCCGTCCAGAGGGCCCGGAAAACCGCGAGCGACTGTATGGGTACCGAGCGTTGGATGGTGAATCCTGGAAGCATGGAAGCAAGCCAGGTTTGGCGATCGACAGGGGTCGCCTTGGAGGCCTCGGCTTGCGCACGAAGTTTCGCTTCCGCGACCAACCGCGCGGCCGTTTCGGCCTTTGCTGCGGATTCGGCGGCAGCCCGGGCGACTGCTTCGGCCTTGGCCTGGGCATCGGCTTTGGCGCGTACCTCGGCGTCCTTTGCAGCTTCCACAGCCTCCTCTGGGGAGAGCACCTTCGCCGTTCGCGAGGCGAGACTGCGTTTGGCCGGGGCCGCTGGGGCGCTGGCCGGAACGCTAGGG
>SYKL01000455.1 GCA_005797785.1 Pseudomonadota bacterium
GACAGCGGCGAACCCGATTCCCAGGTGGACGAAGATGGAAACGATCCGATCGCCGAGTTCACCCCGGTAGGCGCGGATTTTCCCTGGTACGGAGTCGCAGGAAACCACGATGTTCTGGTTCAAGGCAATTTTGAGCCGACCGGCTGGACCGACGATGCGCTAGGAACGGCCGCCGACCTGGGTACTCGTGACCTCTCCCTTCCGGGGGGGCCGCTCACCTATTACACCGAGGCCGACCCCGGCCGAGCGCTCATGACCCGAAGCGATATCGCCTCGGTGTACCTGGATTCCCCCGCAACGCCAGGTCCGGTGGGGCACGGCTTCACCGACGAAAACGTCACCAATGACACCGTCGGGTGGATGGCGCACCCGGTCGAAGGGGTGAACATTCGCCTGATTTCGGTTGACGCCAACAAAGCGGTCTCCTCGGGAGACGAACTCTCCCTCCAGGAACGCGACGAGTGGCTGATTCCGCAGCTCGAAGCTGCGCAGGATGCGGGCGACCTCGTGGTACTAACGAGCCACTACCCCTTGGGGATCACCGGCGTCGAAGGAGGAGGAACCGTCGCGGACATCCTACTACAATACCCCAACGTCATCCTGGTGGTCGCGGGCCACTGGCACGCCAATGTCGTTCGATACTACGGAACCCCAGACGATCCCGCAGGATTTTGGGAAATCCAGACCGCATCCACCGCGGACTGGCCCGCGCAGGGCCGGTTGATCGAAATCGTCGACAACGGCGATCAAAGCTTGTCGATCTTCACCACCATCTTTGACGCTCCCGCGCCCGAAAACTCCATGGCGGCGCGTTTTCGAGAACTGATGCTCATCGACTGGCAGAGCGGTTGGCGGCTGTCCGACGGCCATGGCGCGATCGAAGCCCGTAATACCGAACTTGTTCAAGTGATTCCCATCGCGACCACCGGCGGAAGGGAAGGCGTTCGCGCGGACGCCCTCCCTTAAAAACCACCAAGATCGTCAGTCTGACGCTTGTCGACGGCCGTACTACATCGACACCGAAGGATACGGCTCAACTTTCGTAGTTCGGTCCGTCGTAATATGAATGTGCTCCGCATGACCCGCTTCGAAGACGGCCTGAGCGCGTTTGATCATGCCTTCCGAGTCCGCGTGGACCGCAATCAGCGTTCGTCCCTCGCGGATCAACTCGTCGTAGCGTTTGGCTTCCAACGGCGGAACGCCCAAATCAATGAGAATTGCGCCAATGCCCACCACCGTGGCGCCAGCCGCGACCGTGCTCAACACCAAGAACAAAGGACCAGAGGCCATAAATGGGCCTACGCCAGGGATCGCAAACAGCAGCAGTGCGGCCATGATCCCCAGGGCGCCCGCGGCCACCCCGCCCGCCAACATTCCAGCGGCGACCTCCGGAACATTCGCGACATCGTCGGGATGCCCATTCGGACTGACCACATCGTCGAGTTTCGGATTCGGCAGATCGGCACTGTCGGAGTCCAGGGAGGCTCCGGTAAAACCAGCGTTTTCCTTGAGGACGCGGTTGAGCGCCTTCGGCGATTTGTCGGGCGACAGCACCGACAACTGATCATCGGCGAACCCGGACTTCCTCAAAGTAGCGAGGATGGCACGAGCTTCCACATCGGTCTGCACAACACAAAAAATGACTCTTGGCATCATACTCCAGCTTTTTACCCGTTCTTCGAAAGAAGAGACGAGGCACAGGGTACATATGTGCCCCGCTGTCCCCAGGACGGCTTTTAGATACATTAGGAAGTTTGGAGTCAAATCCAGTGATTTCGTGACCTTCCGTGACGCTAGAAACGGTAGCCAACGATCAGGTCCACATCCGGCCAAAAGCCGGTAAGGCCAAAGCCCGGTTCGGGTTCATACGCCCAATATTGCGCGCCTCCACCCACCCGAAACAGCAACCGCCGAACCTCCACATTCAGACCTGCGGTGGCCCCCGCTGTCCAGCCCCATCCCGTGCGCGATTCATCCCCTACCACCGCCTTGATCGCCGCTCCGCGAAAAAAGGGGGACACGTACACCCCCACGAGGGTGCCCTTCCACGGAAAAAAGAATGGACGAGCTTCGAGGCTCATTCCGGCGAGTCTGCGTCCCGTATACCAAGGGCTCGTCACCTGTGCCGCCAGCCTACCGCTCATCCAGGGTAAAAACTCCCGTTCGTAGGCCACTCCCGCGACGGCAAGTCCCAAGTCCAGTTGCACGCTGTTGGGGGACGGTTCCGACGCCATCGCTACCGCAAACCAGGCGATCATGGGGCCTCTCGACCCGAGTATACGCCAACCCTCCATCCACACGCCCCGCCGAGAACGATTACACCCTCACATGCCTAGTCCCCTGATTCTGGCGTTGACCCAAGCGGGCTACGCGATCGTGCCCGACTTCCTGAACCCCACTGAGCTCGCGGATCTCGCCTTCGAAAGCGACACCCTGAGGGAAAACGGGAGCTTCCACTCCGCGGGAATGGGCCTCGCGCACCAACTGGATCGACGCGAACGCCAGGACGAGATTCATTGGCTTGAACCCAACGCTTTGTCGGTTCCGCAAGCGGCGCTCTGGGCGCGACTGGAACTCCTGCGTCAAGAGGTCGACGCCTCGCTCTTTCTCGGACTATGGTCGTTGGAGGGTCATTATTCCTTCTACGCGCCCGGAGGATTCTACCATCGGCACCGCGACTCCTTTCGCAACGATTCCGCGCGTACGTTGTCGATCGTCATCTATCTAAACGGACCCTGGTTGCTCGAAGATGGAGGAGTGTTGCGCCTCTTCCCGAAGGGCGAGCCGGTGGACGTCATCCCCACCGGGGGAACGCTGGTGTGTTTCCTTAGCAACGAACTGGAGCACGAGGTCCTGCCCAGCATTCGCGTTCGAAAGAGCTTTGCAGGATGGTTTTCGCGACGGTAAGGTCGCTTGACCATTCCTAAGAATACGCCATCACCCCATCCTGAATCGGGTATTTCGCGACCAATTTCTGCCCACTTGAGTAATCGCGGCTCGGTACCGTCACCGTTCGCCACTCGGGCAAGACCAACGCCGTTAATCCTCCGCC
>SYKL01000456.1 GCA_005797785.1 Pseudomonadota bacterium
ACATCCACAAATTCTACAATCCCGTCCGTTTGCACAGTTCAAACGGATATTTCAGCCCGAACAAGTGCGAATACCGTTTCCAACAACAACTTGAAAAGGCTGCCTAACGGACTGGTACGTCAAACCGATGCAAGGTCAGACCCATACGCGGCGATGCCGCTGGGGTTCTTGGAGGGCGCTGGTTTCGGGCGGTGTGGCTGCGTATAGTGCCGGCGCGGGTGAACTGCGCACGGAGTGGTGATGACCATGCGGAAAATTGGGGCGTTCGGCTTGTTTTGGACCCTGGCGTGCGGTGGGGCGGTCGCACCGGACACCGCTCTCACCCCGCCTCCCGAGCCGCCTCCGGTCGAGCCGCCACTCCCGGTCGGCGGTGCGGTGCAGATCCTCGCTTGGGAGTCGATCGCCGAAAAATGTCAGGCGACTCTGGTGGAGTTAGCGCCGAGCGTGCCCCCTGTGTTGAAGCCGCTGGCGACCTTGGACGGTGCCTGTGGAAACACGCCCCGGGCGACCAAGGTCGAAGGCAAAACCCTGTTGGTTGGCGCAAAAAGTGCGGTGTGGGTGGACGGCGATGTGGCCACCCCGATTCCGGCGCCGCCGTTCACCGAAGCATTGGAGGCGTTGGTCGTAGAGAAATCAGGGACAGTGGTCGCGACCGCCGAGGTACAGGCGGAGTCCACGGTGAAGGAAGAGGATGAAAAGCGTATTCGCAGCTGGCAATTCCAGGGCCAGTCGTACTCTTATACTGAGGAGGGGTATGAAGCGGACGTGATCCTTTGCCAAACCTGGGAATTAGCCGATGCGGGCTGGAAATTGCGGGAGGCCGCGCCACTGCCGCTGGCGGAGGGGATGTCATCGCCGTTCTGCGGCGAGGAACTCTGGACGCAGGATGATGTGCTTACTTCCCTAGATATTGCGTCTTCGTGGGGGTACGGCAACTTCATGACTCGGGTGGAGCCGGAAGTGGGGGGCCGGCTACCGGATGTGGATTGGCATTGGTTGATCCCGCCGTTTGCGGGAACGGCCTCCGAACCTCTGGAGGGACAGAGTTTTCTGGGCCCGGTCGCGTTTACGGAAACCCAGCCTTGGACGCTGATCGAAGGCATGGAAGCCGGTCGCGGGGTGAGCCTGATCATCCAGGAGCGGTGGGCGATCGTATGTTCGAACGACCACAGTGTGGTGTTGGACATGGATCATCCTGCGGTGCCGGCTTGGAAGGGCACGGATTGTCCGACATTTTGGGTGCAGCCGCCGAAGTGATACGCGGCGGAATCGTCAACCGCTTTACCATCTGGCAGGCCGCGCTTGCCGTGGCGGGATATTCCCCCGCATGACTTTATCGACATTCGCTCTCGACGGCCTCGAAATTCGCGATGAAAAGCCGTTTCGCAAGAACGCGATCTATGCGGCGCTCAAGGGCATGCTGTTGAGGGACGGCGCCATTTTTAGGGTCCTTCCTCCAGTTCAGGAGGGACCGGCCTCCTGGGATCGGGCGCTGTTCTTGAACCTCACGTACTGGAATGCGGACGAACCGTCGGATGTGCTGGTGGAAGCGGCCATCGACGCGGATGTGGTCGCACATGTGGGTTGGCACCATGCGGCGCGAAAGGCGTTGCATCCCGGTGGATCGACAGATGCGCTGTTGCTCGGGGAAGCGATCGCCAGCGCGTTCGATCTGTACTTGGTAGGCATCTTGCTTGCGTCAAGGATTGAAGCGGAGTTTCTCGAGTCTCAGGTGCCCGCGATGGCGGAGGCCGCGGAAGTCGGTGGCCTGTCGCCGGAAGGGTTTGAACGGTTGTTGGCGTCCGTGTGCGCGGATCCGGGGCTGGCTTTCGAGGATTTGCGCGCACTCTTGTTCGATGTCACCACCGCGCTGGTGGACTGCGTCGATGTGGACGGCGCCTCCGCGGTGTTCGAAGCCCACGAGTCGAATCGAATGTCGCCGTTGCTCCACCACTTTGCGCTTTCGGCCTGGGTGGTCTCCGCGCAGCGGATGGGTCGCGCGGCAGCGGCGCACGACCCCAAGGTTCGAGGCGCCGATCGTGAGTTGCGTTCGGCGTTTCGGTCGATCGATTGGTTGGTGGAGCGCTGGCTGCCTTAGCAGCCTATCGGACCGTTTTTCGGCGGCGCGCGAACAGTGTGAGCGATCCGAGTGCGCCCCAAAATACGCTTGGAGGGGCGGTTGCGCAGCTCCAGTGGATCCGGTGCCCGCCGTCTTGATCCTCGTCCAGGACGTCGTCCGCATCGTCCCGGTCATCGGGATCGTCGGGAAGGTTGGTATCTTCAGGATCATCGGGCGTTTCGGTGTCGTCCGGCTCCTCGGTGTCGTCGGGCTCTTCGGTGTCGTCCTGTTCCGCGGCCAGTTCCTCAGCGCTCCACACGGGCGTGAACTGCTCCAGCCACGCGAGGTGCGTGTCGATGCGCGTCCCACCGGTGATTCCATCGACGCAAGAACCTTGGACGAAGGAGTTCACGGCGGAGAGTTCCCATCCGAGATCGTGAAACTCCAGCACTGCACCGCCGGAATCGCCGCTGCACACATTCTGTCCGTCGTCAAAATCGGCGCCGTATTGAAAGTAGCTATCAAAATCGTACATGGGAATGTCCGCGAACCGTTTAATGCCGGAGTCTTCGGCGTTGTCGCTGGTGATTCCCCAGCCGACATAGCGGTATTCGCGTCCGATGTGCACATTGTTCAAGGCGGTTTTGTTGACCGGCATCACGTCAAACGAAAAGGCGGAGGCTGGCAACTCAATGACGCCGATGTCGTGGGTAAGCGTATTGTCGTTGTACTGGGGGTGAGCGGTCCAGGCTGTGGCGAGAACTGCCTCGGAGACGCCATTTTCAACGTAAATGCTGTCGCCCGAAAGCACCCAGAGGTTCGGCATGCCCGCGTCGACGTTTTCTTCCATGGCAGCGACGCAATGGGCGGCGGTGACCACCACCTGCGGCCCGATCAACGTGCCCGAACAAAAGTCGTACCCGTAACCATCGGCATCGGCGGCGTACAACACCACCACTTGGGGAAGTGATGACGTCTCATCGCCGTGGACGATCGAGGCAGCTTGGGCGGGTGTGAACAGACCGGTCAGTGTCAGCAGCGTGAGCATGGATTGTCCCCTTCGGGGAGGTCCTTAGCTCCATGCTTTCAGGGTTTGCTCGTGGCAGGCTGTGGCGCTTTGTGGCGGCACGACGCTCTCTGTGGCAGCGACGGAGACAGGTCGCCCCTGGAGGCGTCGTTGGTAAAGCAGTTTACCAGATCAGCGGCGCCGACGACGCAACAGCAACATGCCGGCACTTAGACCGAACGCGCCGGACGCGGACGGAGCGGTGGCACACCCAGCCGCAGGT
>SYKL01000457.1 GCA_005797785.1 Pseudomonadota bacterium
GGAAGTTGCTTGTGCATCTCAACTCCAAAATGCGAGCCCACCTTACCGCGGGAACCGCGGTTGAAATTGCCTTAGGGTAGAGGCACTCACTCGGCCGACAGCGGCGGCGAACAAACCGTATCAAGACGGTTGCTCGGCCTCACGACGGTCCGACCACACCAAAAGGCGTGCCGGACCTACGCGATCCCGTCGTCGCGCTACTTCCGGTTCAGCACAAAGGAGCCGTCCGCCGGATGGTGGCTCTGCGCACCGATGCGGATCAAGGCGGCGCCCATGGCGCCTCCATCCTGGTGAAACTCATAGCGGACCACATCGCCGGCCACGCGGAAGTCGAAGCCGTCCACGCCTCCATCGACGTGCATTTCGAACACCACGCAATGGCCCTCGGGGCCGACATTGGCGGAGTCGGCTGCTTCCAGTTCGTGCGGGTGAAGATCCGAAACGCTTTCGCCGCAGATTTTGCCCGAGAACTTATGTGGGATCACACCCTTGGTGGTAAAACGAACGTGTTGTCCTGCTTCATCGTGCCATACGAACGCACCCAGGTCGTCGCCGGCTTTGAATTCCGGCTTGCCCTGAAAGTGCTCGTTCGGAAGGGCAAACGCCGCCGTCGCCGTGCACAATCCAAGAACCATTCCCACCGCTTGCTTGCTGTAACCCATGGCTTCCTCCGGACCGGATCCTACCTCAAACGATCGGTTATGGGGCGCCGATGTCGTCATCTCAACCGAAGAACCCCCTGCACGGGGTCACCCTCGAACAAATCGTAAACCAACTTGTCGATCGCTACGGTTGGGACACCCTGGCGCGCCGGATCCCCATTCGGTGTTTCCAGTTTGAACCCAGCGTAAAGTCGAGCCTCACCTTCCTTCGCCGCACCCCTTGGGCACGGGCGGAAGTGGAACGCTGGTACGTCGAAGATCTCAAAGCCCCGCGCACGCCTGCGGTCGACCGCTGGAAAGAATGACGCTCCCATGAAGATCCTGGAGCTGTTCAGCGGGATCGGCGGTCTCGCGGCCGCCGCCACCGAGCACGAGGTGGTCGGCGCCGTCGACCACGATCGCAAAGCCGACGCGGTGTACGCCGCCAATTGGCCGCACCGCCGCGAAGTGAAAAACCTCGCCTACGTCAAAATTCCCTGGTTAGCCTCCTTCCAAGCGGATCTGTGGTGGATGTCGCCCCCCTGCGCCCCGCACGGAATTCGAGGCGCACAGGCCGATCTCGACGATCCCCGCTCCGCTGCCTTTCAAAACATCGTTCGAGCGATCGGCGAGATCCAACCCGCGCACGTCGCCCTCGAAAATGTCCCCTGGTTCCACGGTTCACGGGCGTGGGCCCTGTTGGAAACCACCCTGGAACGCGCTGGCTACAGCGGCCTCGATCACGCCGAGATCTGCCCCACCCACCTCGGATTTCCGAGTTTAAGGCGGCGTTTTTATGCCGTAGCAAGCCGGGGATCCGTTCGCATACCGGAGCGAACCGTCGAAGCCCGACCGCTCGCCCAATTTGTCCAACCCTTCCGCGAAGATCTGGCCCTTCCAACCTCCCTCACCGACCGCTTTGGCGACGCATTGCACATCGTCGAGGCAGACGACGAACACGCCGTCGCCGCCACTTTTACCCGAGCGTACGCCCGAAGTCCGGTGTACGCAGGCAGCTATCTGCGCCAGTCGGACGGCACCTCCACCCGACTTCGGTGGTTCGCTCCCGAAGAGATCGCCACCCTGCACGGTCACCCCCCGGGATTCTCCTTTGCAGGCCTGCCGAACGCGGACGCATGGAAGCTCGTTGGAAACGGTCTTTCCGTCCCGGTCGTCCGGCATGTATTGCAAGCGATATCGTAAAGTTACTTTACTATGCGGCGCGGGCCTTCTCCAGCTCTGTCTTCAGCTCCACCAACGCATCCACGGGGAGATTCCTGCGCTTTCCCTCGTTCGCAAGCTCCTCGATGCCCATCAACGTCTGATCGCCAACCTTCGAAAAGTGCGCTTTCAAGAACAACTCAAAGTCCATCGGGGTCACAAACCGCACCGCCCGGGTTGCAAACCGAATCGCCGTTGGCGACGCCGCAAATGCCGCTGGCCCCTTCGAAATTCCCGCGTGAGCGCAAGAGATCGTCAGCGCCTGATCGATGCACCGAGCACCCAATTGTGCCCAGCGCGGCTCCCGAAGGCCCGCAAAGGTCCAACCGCCGCATTCCATCGCGCCCACCACCGATCCCAAGATCGCGGAACCGCGGGCATTCATCGCTGCGACATCGCCTTTCGCCGCCGCACACCCTCCTTTTTTGAGGGGTACGACCACCTTGGTGACCTCCGCTTCCGGCCCCTCAAACAGACTCGGACTCATCGGAGGAAACCACCAAGCCATACCAGGCTCAGGAAGGGGTTCATTTCCAAGCGGCGCGTGCCACGCCGAAAACGAAATCAACCCCCACACGATCCGTTCCTTCGGAATCACAGCGCTGACCCTCTCCCGATCGCGGATCCCTGGCAGCAACGAAATCCAGGTCGCGCCCCCGGTTGCGGCGGCTAAAGCGGGAAACCAGTCACCCCCGAGCGCCGGCGAGGAGATGCACAACCATACCTGATCCCAGGTGGTCGCTCCCGCTTCCGCGGCCGAAGTCACCACACCGTTCGGAACGAACTTTTGCGGGGTTTTGCTTCCTGGCGGATACAACACGAATCCGGAACGAGCCTCGTCGGCGTATTTTTCTTTTACGTAGAAGTGTACTTCCACACCCGCCTTCTGGAGATGCCATCCATACACCTGCCCCACCGAACCGGCACCCACCAACAACGCGCGCATGGCATCCCCCGAGTGGCGGTTGTCTACCCTCCGTTCTCGGGGATCGCCGGTTTATTTTGCCCCAAGGTGTCCCGAACTCACTGGGTCGTAAGAACCACGCCTTCATCCCAGGAGATCACCGGAGGTAGCCCCGCACCACCGTTCCCGGTGACGGACCACCCCATGCGGATCCCGAGCACCTCGGGCAGGTAGGCGGCATCAAAATTCAACGGCTTATACCAAGTCAACTGCCGTTCTTCGACCCCATCGTTCGACACCGCGAACAAAGTATCGTTGTCGGGCACCAAATCGTCGTTGGCATCTTCAAAGACCACCACGTCCAGAGTGGCGCCTTGCACGACCTCATTTTCAAACGGCAGCGTCAAAGGCGGCGTGTCGAACCCGAGCAGGTCGAACGAAGTCTCGTCGGAGATGTTCGCCGCATGGAAAGGGAACAACAGCGGTTCAAGATACTGCCCAGGCTCTTGCAAGCCAATCACCTTGCTCACCAAGGGGTCCATCGCCAAGCACGAAAGGCTCGGGCGAACCACCGGAGCCAAATTGGCCGCCATCGTAAAAGCCGACTCCCCAAGCAGCAAGGGTTCGGCACTGCCGGGCGACCCGTCGACCGTCGAAACGACATTCCAGCCAGGGATCACGCCGATGTCCGCCAACTGCGACGGGATCGCCCCCTCCACCGCGTACGCCAGCAACGTCAACACCGACGAACCGATCAAGGCCTCGCCAGGATCCACGATCTGGTCCTCATTGGCGTCCGCCCACAGCTCCCACCGGTAAACCGCAAAGGTGCCGCCATCCACAGTGAGCAGGTGGTCGGCGGGGGGGACAGCGGCATCCATCACAAACGAAACCTCCCGATCATCGCCTGGTTCGACCAACAGGAGGGTGTCATGAAGCCATGCCTCGTCCGAGAACAGCAGGCCGTCGGTCACGCCCACGGCCGGAACCAACCGCGCCGCCACCGTACCGGGAACCTCCGCATCCTCCGGAACCGTAAACCGACCCACCAAGGCCAACTCGACTTCGTCGGTGTCCAACCCCGATTCGGTCGTGGAATCGGCCAGACTGTCGAGCGAATCGCCCGGTTCTGGCAGATCCCATGGCGGCAGGCACCCCGACAACAACCACAGGCCAAAGGCTTTCCGCACGTTTCACCCCGGAATACCCTATCCTACCATCCGGAGCGCCATTGACTCGCCGCCTGCTCATCATCAGCTTCTCAACCGCCTTTATCTTTGCCTGCGGCGGGCTCGACCTCTTCCCGCGCACGGACATCGAGGACGTAAGCTTACAGGAAGCCCGCGACGCGGGTTTTCGAGTGATGGACGGCGCAAGCCACATCTCGATTCGGCAACGTTCGGTGATGGACATCCAGGTCACCTGGAGCCGGATCGAGTTGGACGAGGCTGCAGAAACGGAGCTTCGAAGCACATTGACCGAATTCACCTGGGGCGTTCATCCCGCGATCCCCGGCGACTGGCCGACGTTTCAGGAGTTTCAAACGGAAGACTTCGTTCAGCCGACCTGGTGGACCCCCACCGAAGGCGCTCCGGTGGCCTTCACCGAAAACCGCGCCTCGGATCAACCCGGGGACTCCATCGGCACAGGCCGCTACCTCATTTTGGACGGTAGCCGAATCTACGAATGGAGCTGGAGTTCGCAGTGGTGGGGGATCGAACCCTGAGGCGAACGATACTGGTACATTAAAAATTCTACAATCTCTGCTCTTTTGATGTACCAGTTCGCCCACATCGTAAATCCGGTTCACCACATCGCCCGTCCCAAACCGCGGTACACTGGAAGCGCGAGGCCCCATGCCGCGAACACCGCTTCTCTGCCTGTCCCTTTCCGCCTGTTTTGCATCGCAGGCGGACGTACTCGCTCAGATGGACATCGATGGAGACGGCTACTACCCGCCGGTCGCGGAAAGCTACGGAGATCCCGGCCCCTATGACTGCGACGAAGGCGATCCCGCGATTCACCCGGACCGGGACGAGCTTTGTCCCCCCGGAGGGGAAAATATCGATGAAAACTGCAATGGTGACATCGACGAGGATTGCCCGGTCATCGTTCCGCTGGTCGTCGAGATCACCTCACCGTCCGGCGAGAGTTCCGCCCTCAACGAGGTGATCGTCACCCTCGACATCGAGGACGAAGCTCCGGAGCTCGTGGAAATTACCCTCTACCTCGACGACCTTGAGCTCAGCGTCGCCGGCGACTGGGTCGAGGATCACTGGGAGGCCAACCTCGGACCCCTGGAACCGGGGGTGCACCTACTGCGAGCGGTTGCGACCGCCACTGGCGACGCCGCCGAAGACGCCACGCCCTTTGAGATCTCCGATTTTGACCTCGATAATGACGGATATGACCCCACCAACATTGGCGGCGAGGACTGCGACGACGACAACGCCAGCATCCATCCCGATGCACCAGAATACTGCGACGGAACCGACCAAAATTGCAATGGCCTGGATGACAACGACGACGACGTCGCCTGCGTGTTCACCCACCAAGGTGAGCTACTGCTCCACGAGTGGTGGGCAGCGGGACAACACACGGTCATCGGCACGGTGTACATCCCCACCAATGGATCCCTCGAAGTCTCCCCCGGGGCGGAAGTACACTTTTTGGGCGATACAGCCGGCATTACCATGGCAAATGGTCCAGGATCCGCCACCCTTCGGATCGGCGGCGCGGGCGAGCGCACCCTGCTCACCACCGACGATGCGCGTATAGATATTCTCGATGATGGCGGCTCTACCATAACTATCACCAATTCCGACTTAGAACATACCGCGGTGACCGCCAATACCGGCGACCTGTCCATCGTCGACTCCACCGTCGAGGGTCCAGCGGGCGATCCCTACGCCGTGTGGGCCACTTTGAGCATCGTCACCGTGGATCACAGCCAGATCGAGGGAGGCAATGCCGCTACGGTTCGGCTTCGTCAGTCGACATCGGTGTTCACCCACGCGTCGGTCACCCCGGCCACCGAGGGCACTTCGCTCCTTTGCGATCAGACCAATACGGTACCATGCATTCTAACCATGCTCGAAAACGACTTTTTAGGTGCACTCTCCACGGATTTTGCCTCCGCGGCACGGATCGACGCGGGCACCCTCACCACCGACACGCCGATCAGCATCATCAACGCCGCCAACTTGTGGGTGAGCGGAAACCCAACCTTGGTAGGACGAAACGAAGGGTACCTGCTCAAAAGCGACCTCCACATCAGCGGTGCCACGCAGATCCAAAATGCCGAAATCCACTCGGTGAACGACTTCGGCTCCAATACGATCACGGTGACCACGGGGGCCACCCTGCGGCTCACCAACACGGAACTCAGCGGTTTCCTGTCGGTTCCAGGACAATGGAGCGGTATTGTAGTGGAGTCCGGCGGTACGCTCTTGGTGGAAGGCGGCGAAATCAGCTGCGCCGAAAATGCGATCACCCTCGAAGCCGGCGCCACCGCGGAAGTCGCCAACGTTCTGATCGCGCACAACACCGACCTGGGGATCGCCTGCGAGGGCGGGTGCGATAATTTTCCTGGTTTAACGATGATCAATGTCCAGTTTCTCAACAACGGTGGCGGGGATGCCCCTTGATGTGGTCAACCCGGTGAAACCCGCCCGCAGCTGGACACGAAAGCAGCTTTCCAACGTTCTCACCGAACGGCTGCGACCGACGCAGATCACGCCGGCGTTGCACACGCTGTTGCGCGCTCTACATTCTGGCGTTCCTCTGGAAGAGGCGTTGACCCTGGTGTCCAAAGACGCACACGCATTGCTTGCACCGGTGCTCGGCCCAGAGCGGGCGCTCACCGTTCAAGAGATGGCACATTCCTCCGATCGAACTTGCAGAATTCTCTTTCGAACATTCACCGGAGACGTGATCGAAAGCGTGATCATCCCCGCCCCGGGCGGCCGGCGGGTCACGTTGTGCGTGTCCAGCCAGGTGGGATGCGCGCGCAAATGCGCGTTTTGCGAAACGGGACGCCTCGGACTGCAGCGCCAACTGGGCGCCGATGAAATCGTCGATCAATTTCGGCTCGCGCAGGATTGGTGGTCCCAAAACCGAGGGAACCTGCCGGCGATTTCCAATGTGGTGTTCATGGGAA
>SYKL01000458.1 GCA_005797785.1 Pseudomonadota bacterium
CACGATGACGCCCGAATTCGGGAAATTATCGGAAAATCCTTCCTCTCCTGGCACTTGATCGCCGACGCCAAACGCAATTTGGAGCGGGTCGCGGGCATGGAGAACTCCAAGGACCCCAAGCAGGCGAAGGAAGCCCGCCGTCTGCAACGCCGCGCCGAGCAGGCCGACGACCGCGTCTGGGATGAATTCCAGAAGAAAGTCGCTTTTTTGAAGAATGTCGGCTACCTCGACGAAGAGGGCGAGTTCAACGCCGGCGCCAAGGTGCTCAAGCACCTTCAGATCTCCGAAATCCCGGTCACCGAGCTGATTTTGACCGGCGCCTTGGAAGAGTTGGAGCCCTCGACTTTGTTTGGGGTGTTGTGCGCTCTGACCAATGAGCTTCCGCGAAATGCCTCCCACAACTTTTTTCTTCGTCGAGAGGATCGCAAGATCGCGCGGGACATCGAGCAAGTCGTCCGCTCGCCGATGGCGACCCACGCCGCCGAAATTGCGGGCGTTCCCTGGACCTATGACCCCGACCTGATTCCGCTCGGGCGGGAATGGGCGGATGGACGGCCCCTCCAAGAGCTTCTGATGATGATCCAGAGTGCGACGGACATTTCCGGAGATCTCATCACCGGCTTCCGGCGTGCCAAAGATCTCGCGGGTCAATTACGGGATGTGTACGCCGAGCTTCCGGATCGAAGGCAGATGATCGCCGAGCTGATCCGAAACGTGAGCCGGGATGAGGTGGAGGTCGTAGACTAGGCGCCCCAATGACCCATCCCGCCGAATGGAACCCGATTCCGCACCGTTTGGACGTGCGCTGCCCGGCGTGTGCACGAGGTGCGGAGTTTGAATTTGCGGAAGTGGTCCGTATCGAACGAAAAGCGGATATCCCCGCATTTGAAGCGCATTCACAGTTGGAGTACCACAGATTCACCAATCCGAGCCTCGGCCAAGACTGGCATGGGGCGGTGTTTTTTGCGGGGTTGCATGGCTCAGCCCAGACGCTGCGGGACCTTCCTGACGGATATTACTCGACCGACTGGGAACATCCGCGGTACCTTCGAGCGGAGGTGGGGCTGGGCTGGGGTTCCGTTCGGTGTTCGTGCGGTCTCCGGCAAAAGCACACGCTGAACTGGCCGTTGGAAGCTTACTATCAGGTGGAGTACCGCGGACACGGGTTATGGGCGTTTCATCGAGAAGCGGCGATCGACCTAAGGAACTATGTTGCGTCAGAGCACCGGGTTCGATCGAACTACCGGTGGGAGGCAATGCTTCGACATGTCCCGAGCGCGTTTCTGGCGGCGAAAGCAAGGGATACGGTGGTGAAGCGGTTGGATCGTTTGCTGAAGTAGTCAACCGGTTGACTACTTCGGCTCCACCTTGGGCAAAAACACCAACTTGGAAGCTCTTTCCACGCACACCTGCGCCACCACGTGGGGGTTCGGCTCCGCCAGCGGGCACACCGAAAACTCTCCCGTGACCACCCCATCGGGCGAGGCAGGGCTGGCAAACCACGCTTCCAAAAAGGCTTTCGGCATCCGGACCAGCTCACCGTCCCGGGGAACGCCAACGGATTGGGTTTCTCCGGTGGGGAAAATGCGAAAATTCGGTGCCTCCGAACTCCAACGCATTTCGCCGGGGATCACAAAACAACCGCTGATCCGATCCCTCGCGGCGTGGCACAGCGGGTCGTCGGGGGCCGAAATGAATTCCGTCGGCAATACGGGTTCCGCCTGGGCAACCGACAACAGACGCCAAAATACACCCAGCCAAAGAACCGTTTTCATTCACCCTCGTGGTCAAGCGGTTGACGAATTTCCGTCCAACGGCGCCAACCGATCGGCGTCCGCATACAGAGCTTCCACCGTCAGCTCCGCGCCGATGCTCGGCAGTGGAATCGCACCCTCCCGCAGCGTCGACAACGCCCATCGACCGTCGTCGAGGCGTTGGTACAGGTCCACCCGACGTTCCTCCTGAGACACCAGGACAAACGCTTGGAGAGACGGAATCCGCTGAAAATGCGCCAACTTGTCGCGTCGGTCGTAGAGCTCCGTCGAGGGCGACAACACTTCGACGATCACCGTCGGATTGGTGACGGCGTAGGGGTCGTTTGGCGACTTTTCCCAAGTACCGCAGAGCACCTGAAGGTCCGGATACGCGATCAGATCGGTCGCCAATACGTGGAGGCGTTGATCGTTTCCCACTGGGAAGCAGGTTTTACCCTGAAGTTGAACGCCTAACATGCGCGTCAGCGTAGACTGTAGGATCGCATGCCGGGTCGTTCCCCCGGACATGTTGACAATCTCGCCATTGACAAACTCATGGCGTTCCGTCTGGCTATTCTCCCAGGCGACAAAATCCATCAGCGTCCAGTTGGCCGGCGGCAAACCCATAGCGGCCCTCCCGTCCCCTGACTCTAGCACGGACCTCGTCTTTCCGCAGGTGCGCCCAGTGGTCAAGCCATTGACTATCGCGCCGTTGGTCGACCGTTCGACACGAACAGGCTCCAGTCCATGCGACCCTATCGCGCCGGCGCCACACTCAGGTTCGAGGCGCTCTCCACACACACCATCTGCATTTCTCCCGCTTCCGCCTCGGTCAGCGGGCAGACCAAAAACGCCCCCGCGGCCTCCATCACTGGCGACGGCGGCCTTAAAATCACCGCCTCCAACAACGCTTTGGGCATCCGAACCACCCCATCCCGATCCCGCACCCCCAACAAGCGGTCCGTTCCAACCGGCCAAATCCGAAACGTCGGATTGCCATTGTGCCAACGCATCCGCCCGTGAACCATGAAGCAACCTACGGAATCCGGTGCCGCAGCACACGGAGGATCGTCCGCCTGCGTCTCCACCGACTCCGGAACCGCGCCCGCCGCCAGAATCACCGACGCAGCCACCAGAAACATCCGTTTCACTCGCCCACCTCGATAATCAAGCGACTTTACTAGGCCTCAGCCACCCACTCGGCCAACTCCCGATACGCCATCGCCCCGCGGCATCCTTGATCGTACGCGAACACATCCCGGCCTTCCATCTGGGCTTTAGACAGATCCGTACTGACACCGATCCGCATCGGCAACAACGCGGTGCCATACGTCTCCTCAATCTCCTTCACAATCGCCTCGTTCACCGTCACATTTCGGCCGTCGACGCGAGTGAGCAGAATCCCGAGCAAGTCGATGTCCGGGTTCAACCGGTTGGAGATGGTGGTGATCGTGTCGATCAACGAGGTCACGCCCTTCAGCGAAAGCGGCGAAGGATCGCAAGGAATCAGCACCTGGTCGGCCGCCACCAATCCGTTGACCGAGAGATTTCCCAGGTTTGGTGGGCAATCGATCACGATGGTATCGTAGTGCGTTCGCGTGATCTTCAGCGCATCCCGCAGCAAAACCTCCTTGCCAATGCGCGTTCCCATCAAATCTTCAGTGGCCGCCAAGCCCAGGTCAAGGCCAGTCACATCCAAGTTGGGGATGGCGGTGGGCACGACACAATCGAGAATCTCAGCGCCACGCTCGTCCAGAAGAACGCTCGAGATCGGCTTTTCGCTAGGACCCACCTGCGCCCGCAAGGCCGTGTTGACGTGGCCCTGGGGATCGAGATCGATCAACAGCACTTTTTGCCCGTGAAACCGAGCTAATGCCGCCGCTAGACTGACGCTGGTGGTCGTCTTTCCAACCCCGCCTTTGCGCGCAGCGACGGCAATGACGGTCGCACGCCGGGTACCGGCCTGATAACGCGGCGAGGCAGCAGGAACGGCGGCCAGACGGCGGAGACCCGCTTTGAGCAGATGTCGCATGGGGATCCTCGGGAGAGGGGGAAGGAGGGACAAAGGGGAGAGGTGCAAAGTGTAACGGATTGCGGCCGGAGATCAAGAAGCGGCAAAACTAGTTTTGAGCCAGATGAAATATACCCATAAAAGGCGTATTTTCTCGAACGCGATTTGCCGTAACCCATGCGCGGGTGCGGGCAGAACGGCCGATAGCACACATTCAAAAAAAGGGGCTGACCAATGGTCAACCCCTTTACTTTCCACCCAAGCCCTTCAGTCGATCTCCAGCTCCTCCGCCAGGATCTTCCACTGAGAACGCATTGCAGCCGCCGCCATTTCAAAGTCGATGTACTCGACCGTGTCGTTCGCCGTGTGGTAGTGCCGATCCTCCCAACGTCCGCAAATCAGCGCCGGAACTCCGTGGCCCATGAAGGGCGCGTGATCCGACCCGAGCCTAACGGATGGCTCTTCCACGACATCCACGATCCCTTCCTCTTGTGCCGCCGTCACCACCCGCTTTCGCATTTCCGGATCCGAAGCCTCAACGAAGAACGGCCCCTCCGAACTCCAAAGCCCGTCCAAGGCCAAGACCAAATGCCCAGAGTCCACCAACGCGGCGTTCTGTTCAACCCACGCCTGGGAACCCACCAGCCCCTGTTCCAGGCCAGAGGTAGCAATAAAGTAGACATCATACCTTGGTTTCTTCCCCTGCTGCACCTGGGAAGCGAACAGGGTCATCGCGGCGACGCCAAGCGCATTGTCATACGCCGATTCCGACAAATGCAGAGAGTCGTAGTGCCCTACCACAAATACCGGAACGTCAATTTCACCCTCGACCTTGGCGACCACATTGTAAGAAATATGGTCCGGCACAATGGAAGTATCGATGTTAAAGGTGACCTTTTCACCAGCGAGCGCGGCCAATGCGAGCCCGGTTTCCTGGTCCACCGCAACGGCAGGAAGCGAATTTCCCGAGAGCCCGTAGCCCGCCTCCACCAGCTGGCCACCATCGTAATCGAGCACATCCGTGGAGCGAATCATCGCCGATGAACCTCCGAACATACTCGACAGGTACTGTCCAAAAAGCCCACCGTCCGAACTGAACCACAGTGCCGCCTCACCCGAGGCCCCCTCCGACGACAGCGCCGTCTGAAAATTGGACACCGATCGCGAAGGGCCGATGGGTTCCGCTGAAAACACCCGATCGCCGACCGTAATCGTCGCGGGCCCCGTCATCCACACATCCCATTGGAAGGGGGCTCGCGTCGCCGTAAGTCCCCCATCCCGAAACATGGCTTCCACCTCCCCCGCAGCCGCCTCCTCCCCAGGCGTGCCGGGGATCCGGGGACCGACCTCGGTCAACCGAAGCGTGGCCTCTTCCAGCCGATCCGCGGTCAAGAAGTCGATGTCCGCCTGAACCGGATCCTCGCTACCACAAGCCAACAAAGCGAATAACCACATCGGAGCTCCAAAAAATGGATGATACGCAGTCCGCCGAACAAACGGTCCGACAGGCGTCGTTTTACCCGACCATCCCGCACGAATTGTCGCACATTGCTACAACTCAGTACCTAGCGAAACTCGCCCACCGAATCCGGCTTTTCCATCGGCAGGTGCACGGCAAATGTGCTCCCCTTTCCGATCTCGCTCGACAGCGTCACTCGGCACCCCGAAGCCAAAGCAAGATGCTTTACAATCGCCAACCCGAGCCCGGTGCCTCCGACCCGACGACTGCGGCCCTCGTCCACCCGGTAGAAACGCTCGAAAATCCGCTGGTGATGTACCCGATCGATGCCGATCCCATTGTCGGTCACTTCGATCACCACCTCCCGACCGGACGCAAAGGCCCGGACGGCGATCTCTCCTCCCTCTGGGGTGTAGTTGGTCGCGTTGTTCGCGAGGTTTCCGACGATCGTGCTCAAAGCCTCTGGATTCACCCAGGCGGACAGCGTTCCCGAATCCTGCACCTGAAACTTCTGCTTTCGCTGCGCCGAGCGATCTACCGCTGCGGTCACCGCCTTGCCGATGATCGGCGCCAACACCAGCTTTTGAAGCGGAAGCTCTCTACGTCGGGCCTCGATTCGCGACAACTCCAACAGGTCCTCAAAGAGATCCCTGAGGCGATGCGCATTCCGATGGATCGCCTCGGCCATAAATACCGTTTCCGGCTCCAATCGCTCGCGATCCGCCACCAGGGTCTCCGCATACCCCATGATCGTCGCGATCGGCGTACGAAGTTCGTGTGAAACGTTCGCAACAAACTCCGTTCGCGCGCGCTCGGCCATCCGGTAGCGGGTCACGTCCTGCACGAGCAGCATCACGCCACCGTCCGTGCCTCGCGTTCCCCGAAGCACGAGGTCCAACCGTCCAAACGTACAGGGAACTTCTTCCGTCGGCTCGCCACGAAGCGCCGCATCCACCGCATGCTGCACTTCCACCACCGGAATCACTTCGATCGGCGTACGCCCCTCGGGGGTGTCCCGGATTTCGACCATCTTGCGAAATGCGGCATTGACCATGCGAATTCGACCATCGGAACCCACCAACAAGAGCCCATTCGGGCTCGCATCCAACACCGCCCGGCCCAACTCCGCATCGGTCCTCGCCCGTCGAAGTTCCTCTTCGGTGCGCTCCAACAACGAATTGGCCGTCCGAACGAACTCATTGAACGGGAGATCCTCCCCATCCACCACTGGGACATGTTTGGCGCCCGAGGACAGACGGCGCACCGCGTCCGTCAGTTCCCCGATTTTCTTGCGTCGCTCGACATTCTCAGCGCGAGCCCACAGATAGACCCCTGTGGCGCCGATCGCCGCCGAGCAGAAGCTCAACAGGACCATCCACAGGTAGTTGGCCAACTTTACTCCGTCGGCTGGGTATTGAAGCGGTAACCGACGCCCCGGACCGTCTCGACATGTGCGGCAGCAACACCCAATTTCTCACGAAGCCGCTTCACATGCGTATCGACGGTGCGCGTGTTGAGATCCGGCGGCATATCCCACACATGCTCAAGCAATGCACCGCGCGACTGCACCCGGCCCGCCCGCCGCGCCAGCTCCCAGAGCAGCTTGAATTCGGTCGCTGTCAGCTCAATTTCTTCTTCGCTGACCCACACTCGGTGCGCCGCCTCATCGATCGACAATGCACCATAACGAATGCGTTGAGCCGAAGGGGCTTCTGGAACCTCGGCAACTCCGCGGCGTCGAAGAACGGCGCGAACCCGCAAAACGAGCTCGCGAACCGAAAACGAGGACTTCACTACATAATCATCGGCGCCAACCTCAAAACCGATCACCCGATCGATCTCTTCCCCCCGGGCCGTGAGCATGATCACCGGAACATCGCGCGTCTCCGGCATCGCGCGAAGCCGGCGGCAGACCTCCGTACCCGAGAGGTCAGGAAGCATCAGATCGAGGATCACCAATGCGGGCGGAAACGCCTTGGCCTGAACCAGCGCTTCCTGTCCAGAGCCCGCCTTCGTCGTACGGAAACCCTCCCGACGCAGGGTCATGTCGACGAGATTCAGCAAGTCTTCTTCGTCGTCGACCACGAGAATCGGCCGTTGATCGTCCATCCGGTTCTCCCGCGCTCCATTATCGAATTCCTCGCTCTGGAGCAATGATCGCCAGCCGTCCATCGCATATGGTACAGAACACGCTCTGACGCGAGGGATCGGTGTTCCGCAGCCTGTTGGCGACTATGGGTCTGATCTGGGGATCGACGGCCGAAGCCGCTTCCTACGATCCTGAGCTCACGTGGCGGACGATCACCACCGAGCATTTCCGCATTTTGTTCCACCAAGGGGAGGAACAGCTCGCCGACGAATATTCGATCATGGTCGAAGATGTGTATGCAACCATGACCGAAGAAATCCAATGGCGACCCAAAGGAAAAATCGAAGTCATCCTCGTCGATCGTACCGATATCGCAAATGGGTATGCGAGCACCGTCCCACGAAATGCGATCGTGATCTATGTAACTGCTCCTCAAGAGGATTCGGCTCTCGACCTCTATGAGGATTGGAACGAGGCGATCTTCACCCACGAATTGACGCACATTCTGCATCTCGACACGGTGCATGGGACGGGCAAGCTGGGAAGGGCCGTTGTCGGCCGGATTGCGTCGGTCAACTCGATCTCGCCCAGCTGGATTGTGGAAGGATTCGCCACCTTTCAAGAGACCCGCCACAGTGCAGGTGGACGCGGCAGAAACCCTCTAGCGGACATGATCAAACGCACCGCCGTGCTGGAGAATACCTTCCCACCCCTCGGCAATATGGACGGCTACCAGCCCGATCCGCCCGCAGGCAGCCTGAGGTACCTGTTCGGGCAGGATTTTATTCAGTACATCGCCGATACTCATGGCGAGGACACTTGGACGCGATGGGTGCACGCCTACGGCGGCGGCATACCGTATTACCTTCCATCCAAGCATGGTTTTGGTGAGTGGTTTCCAGCGATGTACAAAGACTGGAAAGCGGACCGGACGCTCAAATACGAGGCGCAGAAACAAGAGGTCGAAGCAGAAGGAATTCGCGAAGGGCGCATTCTAAGCGATCCGAAAGCGTCGTGCACCGCCCCATCGTTTTCACCGGACGGTGAAAAACTCGTTTGGAACTGCTACGATATGCGCACCGGCGCCGCCATCTGGATGTCGAATGGCGTCGGTGAACAAATTGCCGTTCATCAAAAG
>SYKL01000459.1 GCA_005797785.1 Pseudomonadota bacterium
GCAGGGAGGCGTCCAAGTAGCGCCTGAAGATGAACCAGATCACCGTGAATATCGCCAATCGCAAAGGTACGTCCTGCCATCGGGGCCACCATCGGATTAGCGTGCACGGGGGGTAAAATGCCTGACGCCATCGTGGCACGGTCCGAGTCTGCGTGGAAGGCAGACATCATTTCTCGCCGCAAATTGACCTACACTACGCCGCTCGATCCGAATCTCGGGTGCCCGCGTCACGTACGTTCGGCCTCTGGAATCGTGACCTGCGGCGACGGCTGGTTGGTCGTTCAGGATGACGCGAATTTTCTCGCAAAGGTGTCCGCCACCACCGTGGCTCCGGTTCCACTCCCTTTGCGTAATGGCTTTCGTTTGTTTGACAAAGCAACAGGGGGTAAAAAGAACAAGTGGGATTTGGAGGCGATCACTTCGATTGACGGGGCATTTTATGCGTTTGGCTCGGGATCGACCCCCAACCGTGAAGTGGTGTTAAGGGTGACTGGGGATCTCGCGAATCCGGAGGTTCAGATACGAGATGCAGCCGATTGGTACGGGACCTTGTCCACTTGGCTGGCCGGCGCGGAATTGAACATCGAAGGTGTGAATCCCTGGGGAGGCCAACTTTGGGTCGCACAACGTGGCAATGGAGCGCCCACCGCGGTCGACGCCCTTTGGAGTTTTGCCGTTGCCGACTTTTTATCTTGGTTCGAAGGCGGTAAGCCACCAGAGATCTCGTCGGCAACCACGGTGGATCTCGGGAAGGTCGACGGGGTGAGGTTGACCATGACCGACCTGACGTCCTCCGCGAACGAACGCTTTTTTGTCGCCGCAGCCGAGGATTCACCCGATGCAGTTCAGGATGGCCCGGTCGTTGGTGCAGCGATCGGCATTTTGGACGCGGAGAATTCGCGCTGGACGCGAATCTACGAGGAAGGGAAGCCGTCTCTCGACAAGTTCGAGGGTATCGCCCAGGATTCAGACGATCCAGCGCTCTTTTGGTTGGTGACCGATGCGGACGACCCTGATGTCGCGGCGGATCTGTGTTCGGTACGGTTTACAAGGACTTAAGAGATTTCTCGAGCACCGCGTACTTTCGAATCACATGGAAGCCGTCCTTCAGCGGGAGGTGCTCTCTTTCCCAGGGCATTAGGTGGACGCCCGCTTTGTACCCAGACTTCCGGGCGGACTGGTGGGCAGCGGCCACCAACCAGGCCGCGAGGCCCGCCTGCCGAAACTTAGGTCGAACGCCGAGGGTGTTCACCACAAACCAGCCGCGTTCCGAATGATCGGCGTCCGGCAAAGCGAAGAGGATCCCCGCGGGTTCACCCTCAGGAGAGCGTCCGATCATCACCAGCCGCGGATCGACCTTCTGCCGGAGTGGGCGGTACCACTCCTGAATGACAGACTCGGAGACGTCTGCGAAGTTAGGCACCTTTGAATAGGATTCCGACCGGATCTGATGCAGAAGATGGATCGCCTCGCGGTAGGAGGCCTCGCTAGGCCGGCCTTCGCCAGGGTCCAACGCCAATTGTCGAACGGTCCATCCGGTCATGGACAAACGGGCGACGCGATCGGTGGAGGTGCGGATCTGCGCGTCGTGCTCAGCAACGGCTGCGACAAAGTGCGCTACGTCCGAGTATCCAGCGCCTAGCCAGCGGTCGGCCCGATCGAGCGGCTCCGTGACAAAGGGGGCGTCCTCAAAGGGGCCAAGGCTGGCGCCATGCGGAAACCATGTGCACATTTCCACGGGCCCACGTACTTTTTTGCAGCCATGGGCGCTAAGCCAGCTCTCGGCTTCGCGCAGAACCGCTTCCGATCCTACCCAATCGCCGATGGTTCCGACCTCCGGGGTGTCGGGGTGCATGCTGGCGAGGCATCGGGAATCTTCTAGCGCGAACGGCGCTACTTTACCGACTTCTTCGTAGAGAGAGAGGCGACGGAGGTCGCCGCCCAACGAATTCCAAGCGTCGCGATCGATAGGCATGGAATTCGATAACGCATGGACCGCTGGCGCGCATCGGCGCTCGAATTACGAGGTAATGATGATTCCGCAACGGTTTTCAGATTTGGCCGCTCAGGCGGCGATCGCGATGCGATGGCCGACCTTCCATGGGTTTGCGTTGACCGAGACCGAGCTGGACGCCTTGCGCGCCGATGTGGAGGCGTTCTTGGGCGCCCTTCCGCAATCGGATGTGATCGAACCCTGGGAAGAGGATGGCGAACCCTGGGAATTGCGGATTGACCTTCCTGATCTTACGCCGGACGAATGGGTGCCGCTATTCGAACATCTCACCTCCTTGGAAGCGGATTTTTTGCTCGTGCCCGGTGTTCCGCTCATGGTGCAGCACGCGGAGGATCAGGGCTGGTTCTCGCGTGACCGCTTGGTGGGCGGCGGGGTGTGGGCCGATGTGTGGCGGGAGGCGGAATCGGACGAGGTGATCGCCCGTCGCTGGATGCGGCGCTTGTCGGCGGAGGATCCCGCGCTTGGTGCGCTCGCCGGCGAGCTGACGGAGGCGGTTCGCCGAGTTAGCCCGGATCTCCAATTTCGATCGGTGCAAGGTGATGATTTAGTTCAGCCGATCGTTCACCCCGCGACCGGCCGGTTTGGGGTGGAATTGTCGTTTTCGGCGGAGACCCCCGATCGGCTTGCGGATCCAGTAGTGCGGTCGGAGATTTTGTGCGCAATCGCCGATGTGGTTGAGGCGCACCGGAGGGATCCGCAAATCCGCCTGGCTCCGGATTTGGCATGGGACCCAAGGTTTAACCTGACGGTTGTGTTGTGGTTCATCGCACCCGCGGTGGAGCCGTTGTTCGGCGATCAACCGTGGACGCCGCGTCTTCAGTCGTGCCGCCCTTCGCTGGACGGTTTGGGTTCCCAGGTGCGGGATGTGGAATGGCAGGTGCTGCCGAAAGATCCTGCCAAGCACGAGGCTTCTGCGGTGGAGGCAGCGGATAAGTTGGCATTGAGTGGTGTTTTGGCAGCCGGCGGGATGCCACGATGGCTTCGTACCGATCGAGGATGGTCGTTTGCTCCGGTATGGCGCTTTGAGGTTGGGAAGACGGAGACTTCGCTCTGGGAGCAGATCCCCGAAGTGAAGGGCGCCAGAGGATGGCGGTTGGTTCCCGGATGTCCGCGAGGATTGGATGAGATTTGGGGCCAGTTGGAGCCCCGATGGGTGGTATCGGAAAATTTATGGTTCTTTCGTGCCTGGGATCCGGTGCGCGAGCTGGACTGGGAGATCGCCGTAGAGGAGCGAGAAGCTGAGGAATGGGACAGCCAGGTGGTGGACACCCTCGATGCGGCTACGGGCGGTTGGGAGCTTCAGCCGATTCGGGACAGCGCTGGACGGCGGGGCTTGGAGGCAGAATTGGCGCTCACGGGAGGAGAATCGGAGTTCTTTGCGACGTTAGAGCGAGCGGGCCGAGCCAGCCACCCCGCCTTGTCCTCGATGGCGACATTTGTGCAAAGGGCGGGGCGATGGCGGGTGCAGTTTTGGGAGGCTCGGCCTCCTACGGATCCGGACGCTCGAATCTGGGAAAAAGCAGTGCTTCGAGCGGCGCAGTAGCCTACTTGGCCGCTTGATCGAGAGCTTCGGTCACAATGCCACCGGTGATGATTTCCGGAAGGGGGATCGCCGGCTTGGAACGGTCGGCGGGAAGCACAAGATAAAACGGAACTCCAGCGCGTCCGTGCTTCTTCAGCCATTCGGTGATCACCGGGTCGCGTCGCGTCCAATCGGCCTGCAGAGGGATGATTCCGTTTTTTTCCATGGAATTGCGAACTTGTTCGCTCGCTAGAACCGTTTTTTCGTTGGCTTTGCAGGTGAGACACCAGTCGGCCGTGAAGTCGATAAAAACGGGCTTTCCGTCGGTAGCAGCGACATTGGCCTCCGAGAAACTCTGCCACGGGATTTCGTTCGAGAAGTCGAGGCCTTCCAGTTGCAGAGCCCCGGTTTGTTTTGGTTCGGGGGCTGCAACCGCCAATGAATCTTGAAGGGACCACGTGCCGCCGGCGGTTACTAGTGCGATCGCCGCGATCGCCGCCGTCCATTGGCGCGCCGGCGTTTCGGCCAAGCCACCCCACTTTCCAAAAACCCAAGCACCGAACGACACGAACAGAAGGAAGGTCAGGAAACCGACCGCGCCGTCTCGACTGGTCTGCGCGGCGTGGACGCTCGCCAACCAGATCGTGGTAGCCATAAGGGTAAACCCCATCAATTGCTTGAAGGTCTCCATCCAGGCGCCAGGTTTGGGAAGCAACCGAAACAGCGCCGGGACCCAGGCAACGACCAAGAAGGGAAGCGCGAGGCCGAATCCTACGGTGAGGAAGAACAACACGATGACGGCGGGTGGTTGGCTGAAAGCGAATCCCATCGCAGGCCCAAGGAAAGGCGCGCTGCACGGGGTGGCCAAAAGCGTGGCGAAAACTCCCGTTAGGAAGTGACCAGCGAGTCCTTCGCGGGCCTGTGCGTTTGCCATTTGATTGCTTCCGATCGCTGGAATCTCGAACACGCCGAACATGGAGAGTCCGAAAGCGAAGACGGTGGCCCCGAGGGCGACCACATAGCGGGGATCTTGGAATTGAAATCCCCAACCGATGCCACCGATCGTCGCCTGGGCGATGATCGCGACCACGGCCAGAGCGGCGAACGAAAGCAAGATACCGAGGGTGTAGGCGACGCCGGCGACGCGGCGGTCGCGATCGGTGAGAGACGCCTCGTCCACGAGTCCGTACAATTTGAGGGTTAGCACCGGCAGAACGCACGGCATGATGTTCAGTAGGAGGCCCCCGATGAAGGCGAACACCATCATCAAAGGCGCCGATTGGGCTGGGCCGGCGGGCGCCTCAGTGGGTGTCGCCTCGGGTGCGGCCGGGACCTCGGCAAACAAAGGCGAATTGGATGGAATAACCGTGGCATCTGCCGATGCCCATGGAACAACCCCGGTGATTTCCGTCCGAACTGTCTTTCCGCCGATGTCCACCTGAAACAAGCCGCCGAGACTGCTTTGAGCCGGCAGTGGATCAAGGGCGAGCGCCTGGCCTTCGAGAATGGCGATCCAAGAGCCATCCGCACCGGCCTTCACAGACGATGAAAACAAGATGAGCTCGGCAGAGGCGATCGGCGTGAAAGCGGGCCAAGTGCCGGTTTCCGGCAGCGGTGGCAACGGTTTGCCATCGATGGAAGCGAGCCGAATGGCGTATTTGAAGTCCTTTTCGGGCTGCAATGCGGAGGCATTGGCGGCCATTTCTACGGCGAGTTCGGGATGGGTCCCAATCGCCGAAGGATGCTGCATCTGATAGTGTTCGAACAATGCTGCTTGTGGTGAGATGGCCGTGGTGCCTACAGGCAGCGATAGCGAAAGTGACGCTTGACCGGGAATGCAGTTGACTTCGCAAACGAGCCAAGAGACGTCCGCGCCGAGAGTCACTTCCGAGCTCGGGAGCTCCGGTGGTAGATGAATGGTGCTCCAAAGCAGCACTTGATCTTCGTAGCCGTACGAAACGATGCCTTCGAGTTCGAAGTGTTGTGGAACGGGGAATTCGTAGGGATCAGCGGTTGCGCCCGCCGGTAAGCTCCACTTGATCTCCGTAGGAAGGCCGATGTCCCCGGGAGATTTCCAGTAGGTGTGCCAATTGGTTTGCTGTTCGAGCAGAACGCCGACGCGAACGGTGGAGCCCGCTTGCACCGCGCTCTGATCGGCGATCAGGCGGGACAATACGGGGTGGGGTCGATCTCCCGCGTCAGCCGGACGAAAAACAGCTGACGAGGGCAAATTCCCCAGGTCGACCGCGGGGGGCGGTGGTGGTTTGGGGGACGCTGTTCCGCTAGCGAGCGCAAAGGACGATAGAAACAGGAGCGAGGTCATGGAACCCATCCGAAGGCCGCCCATCGTACCCCAATTCGATGTCAACCGAGATTGGCGTCCGTCAAACTTCGTCGGGCTTCTGGTAGGAGCGGTACCCTTTTTGTTCCGGCCATTTTGCACCGGTATGGGCATTGATCGCGCGCTTTAACGCCGCACGCTTGTCGTTTGTGAGGTAAACGCTCCGGGCAAGACGGACAAAAGTCGGTCCAAAGTCTTGATTGCGCTCGTGCTCGCGGATGTCATCCTCGATTTCCCAGAGCTGGCAGTTCACGTCAAACAACTCCTGCCATTCTTGCAAGTCGGTCCAGGCCCCGCCGACCTGTCTTTTCCATCCCGAAGCGAGCTCGGCCAACTCGTCAACCACCTTTACGATTTGGTCGGGAGCCAGACGTTGGGACTTAATGGTCAGAATGGCAGCGCGATCGGCTACTTCTCCAGCACTTACTTCGATGATCACGAATTCTCCAAACGGCTACGGATGGCGGGCAGCAACAGAAAAGCCGGCAACGCCATAACAAAGGTGATCGCAAAAAAAGTGGAATAACTAGTACTTTCGGTAATGTAACCGCTGGTGGCACCCGCAATGGATCGGGTGAAACCGGCGAGTGCCGACAGCAGCGCAAAACGGGTTGCCGCTTGTTCGCCCTTGGTCGCCTGGGTGAGCACCGCCAGAAAAGCAGCGGTTCCTAGGCCCTGAGTCAAGCTTTCAAACACGCTTGCGACGTATACCCCGGAGCGAGATGGCTCAAGCGCTACCAAGCAATACACGAGGTTTGAAAGAGCCTGTAGCGCTCCCAGGGACCATAGGGCGTGAAAGGTGCCGATACGCGTGGTGATCTCCCCGCCGACCAACGCGCCGATCACCACCAAGGCCGTCCCCAGTGTGATGGAAATGATGCTGATCTCCTGCACAGAGAGCCCAGCATGCTTCCAAAAGGGGTCGACCATAGGGACGATGGCCGCGTCGCCCAGCTTGAATGTCAATACAAAGGCGACGAGAAGAATGGTTCCTAACCAACCATCCCCGCGTAACCAGCGGAACAATTCCGCGGACCACTGCGTGAGTGGGCGGGGCGTTTGGGGAAGCTCCCGTAATTGGGTTGCGAGCAGGGCCCCGATCAGACAAAGTGCGCCGGCGATCCAGAAAATATTGGTCCAACTAAGGTATCCGCTGAGCCAGCCGAGCCCCCCGCCGGCGCTGAGCATCGCGGTGCGGTAGGCGGCGACCCGTACGCCATTTAGTCGGCCGTGCATTACTTTTGGAGTGCTCGCGGTGGAATACCCGTCGATCGCAACGTCTTGGGTAGCGCTCGCGAAAGCAATACCCAGCAGCAATATCCAAAACCAAGGGGAGGTATGACCGGCCACGGGGAGGGCGGCCGTGAGAAATCCAGCGCTCAAAAGCGAACCTGCGATCCACCAGCGGGCAGTGCCATGTCGGTCGACCAAAGGAGCCCAAAAAACCTTGAAAGTCCAAGGTAGTCCGATCAGGCTCACCAAACCCATCTGTTTGAGGGAGGTGTTTTCGGCAGTAAGCCAGAGAGACACAAGTTTATTGACGATTCCATACGGCCAACCCGATGCCAAGTTGATCGCGGCGATGGTCAGCCACCAACGCGCACCACTCCAAGGAGAAGGGCGAAGTTCATCTTTAGGTGGTTCGAACGGGGCGACCATTGGATCCGACCAATCGTCGCGGTGGACAGAAGGACTCTGCAGCGACGGCATCCATGGGGTACCATATTCGAGTGGTTTGAAGGAGGCGTCGTGCGAGGTTGGGTGATGTGGCTCGGCGGGTTGGGCCTATTGTCTGGGTGCGACCCCGAGTTCGCCGAAGGAGAGGAGGACGACCTTCGCACTCTTTCTGCGGTTTGGACGTCCGGTTCGGATGGACGTTCAGAAATTTCCTTCGATGTGGAAGGAGAGAGTTCATTTTTGGTGACTTTGCGCCCGGAGGCGGGCTACTCCGCTTTTGTGGAAACCCTGACCGATCCGGATGGAAACCAAGTGTTGGTTGGGTCAGATTTTACCAGTGGATCCTATGAATTCACGAACGCTGTTTACGCGGATGCGGTGAGCAGTTTGGGTTGGCCGATCACCGACGGTGAATTGTCGGAGGGAACCTGGACTCTTGGTGTAGGTGTGGTGGACGAGCAGCTCTATTTTGCGAATGGGGTCGACTTTGAAGTCGAAGCTCAACTCAAGGAAGATACAACATTTTCGGAAGGCGAGCTGGCGGTGGATGTGGTTTATGCGGGCTCGGCCGTCGGCGACGGCGAGGTGATCGCTGCGGTGGAAGAGGCGGTGGCCTATTGGGAGGACATTTACGCCGACATCGGGATTACGTTGGATGTCAGGTATTGGGATATTGAATCGGACGATCCGCTGAATGCGCCTGGAGTAGGGTCGGGGGATACCTACGAGTCTATCGCTGAAACGACGCGATTTCGGGCGATCAACGTCGTGATCGTCGACTCGTTGACGGACACCGGCCTGTTCGGAATGGCGGGCGGAATACCGGGACCACTGTTTGCAACCGGACAATCCGCGGTGGTGGTGTCGGCGTCCATGCATTCGGGTGACGATCTCGCCTTTTCCAACGGTGAAATTGCGATTCTCGGCGAGACAATGGCACATGAAGCCGGACATTTCCTAGGTTTGTTCCATCCGGTCGAATCGACCTACGATCTGTGGGACGTGTTGGACGACACGCCGGAATGTTCGAGCGCGGACGAGTGTCAGGCGGTATTGGAGAACAATCTGATGTTCCCGTACCCGGTGTGCGATTCGAATTCGTGCGTTCCCCAAAATGAACTTTCCGATGGCCAAGCGGCGGTCGGCAATCGTTATGTAGCAGTGCGTTAGGAGTCGGTCATGTGGTTGTTGGCAATTGGACTTTCGTGGGCTGCAGACTCCAACCCGGTGCAGGACCAGATCTGGCGAAAGCTGGCATCACGGGACGCTTTTGAGGGTTGCCAGGCTCTGAGCGCTCTGGGGACCCCGGAGCAGGTGCGCGATGCTTTGTTGGTGTTGTCGGCCGCGGAAGCGCCGGCTTGGGTGCCGATGCGTGCGGCGTCTTGCGTGGTTCCGTTGGCGGCCCAAGATCCCCTTGCACTTGCTGCAGTGCGCGGCTGGATGACCGATCCCGCCGTGCCAGGGCTGGCGCTCGTAGTAGTAAATGAACTTGACCAACTGCCTGAGCCTCTAGCGAAAGAGCTGGCGGTGTCGGCCGTAGATCGAATGAAGGTGGACGCCCGTTTTGCGCGGCGGGCGCCCGCGGCGCTAGAGAGTTCGGTGCACGCTTCGGTTCGGGAACTCAGCGCCGGGGCAAAGTAGGCCACAACCGACGCGCGTTTTCGGCGCATTGTTTCCATAGAGCCTCAAGCGGTTCGCGGCGGGCATCTGCCACCGCTTGGGCCACGTGCGGAAGATAGCGCGGTTCACCTACTAGAATACCGGGTGGAGCCATAGATGGGCTGTCGGTTTCAAGGAGAAGGCGATCCGGCGGAATGCGGTGGAGCGAACTGCGTAGCTTTTCTGCCGATTTTTGAAGAACTACTGGACCGATCGAGACATACAGCCCCAGGTCAAGCACGGCTTGCAACGCGGACTCCGGTCCATTCCAGGCGTGCAGCATCCCAGAGAGCGGCGCCTCCCGCTCAAGAATGCGGAGTATCTCCGGATAAGCGCGGACGCAGTGCAGTATGACAGGCACTCGCTTGATTTTTGCGATTCGCAGCTGAGCGATCAAAGCAGCGCGCTGACGTTCCCACCGGACCGAGGAATCGGGCCCCCGCGCATGCAGCGCATCTAAACCAACTTCTCCGATACCCGCGAGCGGCATTTCTTCGAGTTGCTTAAATAAAGGAACTTGTTCGCCATCCGTTAACGTCGCGGCAATCCACGGGTGAACACCGATAACGGCGATACCACCGTTGACCCGGGCCGCTTCGTGCGTGAGCAGCCAGTCGTCGGGGGTTTCCGACGCAAAAATCCAGGTGGATACACCTGCTTGCCGCGATCGGTGCAACACGTCCGGGAGCGTGGGCCCCAACGATTGCAGGTGCGTGAGTGCATCTACACCGTTAGAAAGCACGCTATTTGTCGCTGCAGGCGGGGATGTCGTTGGTGGCGACCGCCCGAACGTCAGGAACGTCGGCGGACTCGGAGTAGATCCAGAAGTCTTGGCCCTTCACTTCAACGGTAAATCGATCGTCGCCTGGTGAAAAGTGAAGCTGATTCCAACATTCATCGGTGATGTCAGGTCCGCACGGCTGTGGGTGTTCAAGCTCCAACCGGCGCAGTATCTCCGTTTTTGCGATCAACGCGTGCTCCGCCCGGCGCGCCACTTCCTCTGGTTCGTAGGGACCTCCCTGCAAAATCGCCGCCGTGACGGCTGCGCAGATTACCAATCCGATCGTGAGGGTCGCAACGAAGTTCGGCATTCGAGTCCGGGGATTTCCTCCGGTAACAATCTTCATTCAACGCCTCAGATCGCGGTTCATGGATTGTATGGTGGCCGTCGCAGTGACGAAGGCGCAGCCCAGCCCAAAGATGGCGGCGCCAAGTGCGCTCCACACCCCCTGCGAGAGTTGGCCAAGAAGGAGCGTTCCGCAGATCATGGTGGCGAAAAATAGAACGAACCATACCAACTGCTGAGCGGTTCGTACATCTCGAGCGTGGAACGAAATCCAAGCTCCCAAGGTGGCAATAAACGTCGCCCAGGCGGGGCCCCCAACCAGAAAGGTCGCCAACCATGCGCCGCTGGGTGGGAGTTCCGCAGCGAGATCCTGGGTGATGGATAGGCAGCGGCCGATGATCCCCATCAACAGAGTGCAAACCAGATAGGCCGCGAGTGGAAAACCAAGCGCTCCAAGGATCTTTCCGGTAAGAAGCTCTGATCTCCGCGTGGGGGTCAGCAGGAGGAAGGGAAGCGTGTGTAGCTCGCGGTCGTGCAGGAGCGAATGACCAGCAAAGACACCGGTCATTCCGAGGAACTGCGTGAACATCAGCCAGTTTCCAGCGCTCAGAGTCATCGCGGCGAGGCTCTTGAGGTCGGGGCTTACCCCCATTGCGGGGAGAGTCGTGTTGAGTTTGTCCACCGTGCCGGGGTCAGAATGCGCGATTTGAAAGGTGCCGATTCCTAAGATCACCACGCCGCTGATCACCGCAAACAACACCGCCATGGACGCGAGCATCGCAGGTTGCCGACGTTGTTCGAGCCATTCACGGCGTGCGATTTGTAGAACTACCGGGGCGCGCACGAAGCCTCCGTGTGGGTGCGGTAGAGCTCCAGCAAAGGAGCGGCGGGCCCGGTGGTAGGTTGCCAGGGGATATCACAATGGACCTTTTGTTTTAGGTACACCACTCGGTCGGCGATTTCCGCGGCTCCACCAAGATCGTGCGTGGCGAGAATGACACCGATCCCGGCGTTTGCCGCCGCGCGAAGTGCCCGATGGATGGTGGAGGACACGAGAGGATCCAGATTTGCGGTGGGCTCGTCCAAAAGCAGAAGCTTCGGGGACAGCAGAAGTGCACGACAGAGCGATAGTTTCTGGCGCATGCCGCTGGACCATTCGCTGACCGGCCGTTCCATTTCGTTCAGCAGGCCCAGTTCGGCCAAGCGCGGTGTGGCGAACTTGCGGATATTCGCTAGTTGTTCGCCGTACAAACTGCCGAAAAAACACAAGTTTTCCCAGCCGGTCAGCAGGGGGTACAGCCCAGGTTCCGCGGTAACGAGGCCGACCGCGCCGACGCTCGCTTGGGCGATTTCATGCGCATGGATCCCCGTGATGCGAATACTGCCCGATGAAGGCTGAACTAGGCCTGCAATCATCCAGAGTAGAGTCGACTTTCCGCCGCCGTTCGGGCCGATCAACGCCAGAACTTCGCCCGGAGCAAGCTGAAGATTCACCCGGGAGACCACGGTTCGCGTGTCAAAGGTGCGGCTGGCGTTTTCGATCGACAGCATGATTCCGCTTCCAAGTCAGAGGGATGCGACTCTTTCGTCGAGTTCTTTCAGTTCTGCGGTGAAGGGGGCCTGCACCGGTGGAAAACGAAATCCGGTCTTCGGATCGAGGTCAAATGCCGTAACTCGGAAGCTGATCGCGAACCGTTCCCGCTTCCATTGCGCGGCGCACATGCGTTTGACGAACGTGCGAATGTGCGCGACGAAGGCCTTGGGATCTCCGCCGTAATGGGCTTGCAAGCTTGGCCAGAGGGTGTCGAACATCTCCACGGGATCCTGCCCCTTTTGAACGAACAGGAACATCAGCTGATCGAGTATGAAGAACGGCATCAGGTCATCTTCATCGGTTTGAGCCTGCTCCAATGGGCGCAATTCCGCCGTGGCCGGGGCCTTGAACACCGACTGAACTGAGGCGAGTCCGTGAAAACGGGCGGCCCACTGGAGCCAAAGCCCGACGAGCGATTTGGGCACGTTGGCGATCGGGGCCAGACCTCCGGCCGTATCCCCGTCCATGGTTGCGTAGCCCACCGCGGCCTCTGAGAGGTTGCTGGTGGTCAACAGAAGCGCGTTGTGCAGATTGGCCACCATCCACACCAGCGAGCCTCGTAGGCGTGCCTGAACGTTTTGTAGGGGCAGATCGTGAGCCGGGTTCGACCACGACAGGGCGGTGCCGGTCAACTTCTCAGTGAGCTGAAGATGAAGATCAAAGGCGGATTGAATACTTGTGGCGAGGTGTTTGGAGCCGATTTCGTCGGCGACCAGTTGTGCGGCATTTCGAGTGTAGGCGCTGGAGTTCTCGGTCTCCATCCAGACGGTTACGAACTTTTGGGCGGTGAGCGCTTTGAGTTCAGCGACCGAGAGCGACGGGTTCTCGTAGCGGAGCATCCGATGAAGGATCAACGCGCACATCGTGGAGTCGCGACCTCCAGAAAGTGCGAGCGCAACGCAGGGAATCCCCGTTTTTCGAAGGTATTCCCTCATGGCGAGGCATAGCGCCAGCTCCAATTCCAGGTGCGGAATGTCGGTTTCGAGAAGGTCTTGGCCGATCACGCCGTCTGCTCGCAGCCAAAGAAGGCTTGGATCCGCGGGCCGAACCGTCGTTCCGCGTAGCCAATACGGCGTTGGCGCCGGGGCCGAGGATGGTGTGGAAAAATCGCCGGAGATTGTAACCAATTCGGGCAGTGGTCCAAAATCCCCGCGGTGAAGCGCTTCTACTTGTTGACGCCAGGAACCGGTGACCATCCTCTTGCGAGCGAGGCTTTCGATGTCGACTACTTGGTCGATCACCTGAACATCCTCGGAGAAGCGGAATCTTTGGCCTTCGTTGAGGATCTGACCATCGACCGCGATCAACAGGCTGCCGTCAAAAATCAGCCGAGTATCATCACAACCCACCAAGGAGGAGAAGGCGTAGACTGAAAGGTCCTCCTCGCTGTTTTGGGTGATCATGCGGCGACGCATGGCCTGTTTTCCAAGGACAAACCAGCTTGCAGAGGCATTTACAACGATGGTCGCGCCCGCCAGCGCGGCGACCGACGCGGGACGCATCCCTTTCCATGCGTCTTCGCAGACTTCCACAGCAAACTTTCCGAGTCCGTTCGCTTCAAAGAGCAGCGATCCGATGGGGTAGTGCTTGCCATTGGGTGCTTCGAATCGGTCGCTTTGCCCTCGAGGCCAACCCGAATACCAACGGTTTTCGTACTCGACATCGCCGGTGGCGAGGTTTTCTTTGGCGATAAACCCGCAGATTTCCTGGTTGGCGACCACGGCAATTGCGTTGTACAGTACGCCGCGAAACCGAATCGGAAGGCCTAGAAAGGTGATAATGCCCTCGGTGTGCGGCAGTACGGATTCCAGCGCGCGCCACGAGTGTTCGAGGGTGCCGCGCCGCAAAACACGGTCGCCAAGGCTATATCCGGACAGGTTGAGCTCGGGAAGCAGCAGCATCCGCGCCCCGCGTTGTTTCGCTTCGGTGAGTGCGGCGATGATCCGATCGGCATTTCCGGCCCAATCCCCGACGGTCTGGTTGAGGGAAGCAGCGGCAATGTGCGCGGCGCGCGGAGCAGACATGCGAACTCCAGTGCGTCGTCGCTAATCTGGGCGGGCAGGGTGCGCTACAGTGCGAAGGATGGGGTGAAGCGATGTGGTGGGCGTTGTTGGCTTGTCGGCAGCCGGAACCGACACCGGATGCACCGATCGACTTTTTGACGGCCGATCGGTTGGAGGAGGCGACCACCCGAATCACGGACCTGGGACCACGATCGTCGGGCACACCCGGTGAAGAGGCCGGACATTTGGAGATGGAGGCCATGTTTCGCGAGTCCGGCCTGGACGAAGTTACGCTTGAACCCTTTGTTTGGGATCCTTGGCTATCCGGCCCAACCACGGTGGAAGTCGGCGGTGAAATCTACGCGGCTGAGGCACTTTCGCCTTCGCCGCCGACCGTAGGCTTGGAATTGTCTCTTTCCGAGGGCTTGGGGGTCGGTGAAGCGTCGCTGTATTGGAGTTCCGATGGCAGCCGAGCGGAACAGTTTGTGGATGCGGCTTTTGGAGGTGCCGGTGGCATGATCCGGGTGACAGAAGATCTCGACTTCGATGGCGGCATGTTGGTCGAGGTGGGGCACACCTTGGAAGGGAGCACGCTTCCGGCCGTTGCGGTGGACAGCGAGACGGGCCATGCGATCGCAGAACATTTCGGCGAAACCGTCCGGTTGAACATCGGTTCGCAGGTGGTCGCGGGGCACACCTCCTACAATGTCCTGGCAAAAGTGGAAGGCAAAACTAACCTTCCTGTGTTTGTGGTTGCCCACTATGATTCTTGGCATCCGTCAGAGTCTGCGTTCGACAACGCACTTGGGGCGGCCGCTTTGACGCTGTTGGCGGGCCAAGTGGCGCAGGGGTCGGAGCCCGCCTACGATGTGTACTTCCTCGCGACAACGGGCGAAGAACAAGGGCTTCAAGGTGCTCAGGCTTGGGCCAACCAAAACGACGATTTGGCGCGATCGGGACGGCTGGTGATCACACTCGATGTTTTATGGAGTGGTGAAGGTCATTTTGTGGTGATGGCGTCCGATGATGACCTGCGCGCAAGCGCGATGGCGGCTGCGGAAGCGGAAGGACTGGTGGAGGCGGTGGAGGGCGACGCCCTCTCGCTGGGTTCCGATCACGTTCCGTTCTTTGCGCGCGGAGTGCCTGCTATTTGGTGCGGTCGTTGGTCCGACAGGCATTACCATACCGTGGCGGATACGACGGAGTATCTGGATTTTGAGCTGGCGGGAGCCGCGCTTCGTTCGCAATGGCGGCTGTTGGCGGACGCGCTCGAATTGTCAGAATAAAGCCACTTGTGTAGCGACGCAGAAAGTCGAGTTTCTGCAGGAGTGGGGCTAGTTCTTGGTCAGCCGCTTGGTGGTCGGCCGAATCAAATGGTCGAGGGTCAAATCCTCATCTCGCGGCTCCGGCTTCCGCGATGGCGCTAGCCCCGGCATCAAGTCTTCCAAGGTGAGATCCGGTTGCTCGTCTTCGCGAAAAGCATCGGACACACCGAATAAGTCCACCATTGAAAGTTGGGTGCCGCACTTCGGGCAGGCAGGACCGCGCGTGCCGGCGATCAGACGCTCAGGATCGAGGATGGAGGTGCAGTTTGGGCATCGGGCGTGGTCAAACGGCATGATCTCTCCGGCTAGGGAAGCAGCATCCATTGCACGATCGCAGTAGCGCACCCTGCGCCTACCGAGACAGCAAGATTGTCGTCGATGATCGTCGACAGGAGTTCTATCACAGCGCCGGTGATCGCCGCAGTTGCCGCGAGCAGGATGGTCGAAGACAGAGGAACATCGCTATGAAATAGCAACATCCAGGACACGCCAATGGCGAACGCGGAAGCCGCAAACGCCAAGCTACCTTCGAGGGATCGGCCTCGAAAGATTTTGGTCTTTCCGAAACGGCGGCCGATCATGCCCGCAAAAGGGTCGCCGACCGAGATCGCCAACAGGCCAAGCACAGCGGCATTGTGGGGCGCAGCCCAAGCGAGAATGAACAACCCCGTTCCAAACCACGTGGCCGAATTGACCCGGTGCCACTCGTGTTGGCGCGCGATGGGTCCGAAAATGCGCATTAAAAACTGGTTGAGACCAGGTAGAAAGCGGCGTCCGGTCTCCAGTGACCAGGCCCAGATCACCCAAGCGGTGGCGGCAAGGATCGCCGTGGTGGGAGTTAGGATCAGTTCAAAAGCCGCTGCAACGGCCAAACCCATCGCGAGGTGGGTGATGCTTCGAAGCCAATTGGTCGGATGAAGGTAGCGAACCGCCATGCCTTGCTGCCGCAGCAGAGTGGCCATCGCTTCATATTGAGGAGACAAACGATCATAAAGAGCTTGCCAATCTGCGCGGGCATCGCTTAACGTCGCAGGATCCGGCAAAATGGCGACCATTTCCCGCACCGCACTGCGAAATTGCTCCTCAGCCCAGGAGATTGCCGCAGTGACGTTCCACTCTTCCAAAAGCAGCCGAGCGCCTTCGCGAATGCGGTGCAGGGTCGCTCGTGCGGTCTCGACCGCTGTGGGTGTCCATACGGCGGGATCGAGCGCCATAAGAAGGGCATGAAACTGCTCTGCGAGATCCCGTGGAGAATATGCTGGCAGCGCAGCGACGGTCATCCCCCCTCCAGCTCCCATTATAGCGGGGTTCGAAATCGCCGACACGCCGGACAGAAATAGATCTTGAAACAAAAAAACCGGGGGTTACCCGGCTTTTTCGTGTCACGAGTTGCGGCAATCCATCTTACAGATGGAAGAGCGCCTTCGCTTCTTTGCTCTTGACGAGCTTCAGACGACCACCTGGACGCTTGACCTTCGCGTGGCCGGCTTTGCGGGCGCGCTCACGGTGCTTCTTGGCTTTGAGCTTAGCGCGATAACGGGCGGTCACATTGCGTTTACGGGCGGCCATGGGAACTCCTAATTCAGCCGGAAACATCGCTGTCTGGAGCGTAGGCCGGCGAGACCAAACAACGTAACGTGCGGGCCTCGGTGGATCAACTCGCGGCGGATCCGTTGAGTCCTTCCCAACGCTCCTCGTCGACATCCTGCTTTGAAGCTCGCTCAACCTTCATTCCCATGGAGCCGACTACGGGTTCTGGAGCCCGCGCCTGACGAATCCATCCCCCGCGTGCAGGTCCGGGTGGAACAAGGCAATCCGGCGTGTGCCCGATCAAGTCGGTGCGGCCCCAAGTGGTAAGGGCCTCCCGAATCGCGGGCCATTCCTCGCGTTTCCAATAGAACATCATCGAACGTTGGCGACTGCGTTCTTTGTGCCCGCGCGCGACATGCATGGGTTGTTTGGTGTACGGATCCGCTCCCGAAACGTACATGGCCGTGGAAATCGTACCGGGAGTCGGCATAAAGGTCTGAACTTGCCGGCATTGAAGGCCATGTTTCTTCATGTACAATGCAAGTTCAATGGCGTCTTCTGGGCCACAGCCCGGATGTGCGCATTGGAAGTAGGGAACAATCAGTTGTTTCTTGCCGACGTCGTCGCTGGCCTGCTTGAACCGGCGTACAAACTCCTGAAAATGTGTGACTTCCGGCTTCCGCATCGCATGCAGCGTGCGCGTGGAAACGTGCTCGGGAGCAGTGGTTAGTGAGCCAGAAACATGATTTTTCGCAATCTCTTCTACAAAGTCCCCGTCCAAGGCGGCGAGATCATAACGCAGACCGGAGTTTACAAATACGCGTTTGATTCCTTTGATGTCGCGCACTTTGTGCAGAAGATCTTTGTACGGTTGGTGATCGGTACCGTAGTGTTTGCAGCGAATCGGGTGCAAACAACTCACTCTTCGGCAAACTTTGTTGGCGGCATCGGAGGTGCACCGCATGTGGAACATATTGGCGGTAGGGCCGCCGAGATCGGAAATAATGCCGTTAAACCCTTTCTGTTGGGTGAGGACCTCCACCTCGCGAACGACGCTTTCGGTGCTGCGGGAAATGACCTCTTTGCCTTGGTGGAGCGTCAAAGCGCAGAAAGAACAGCCTCCCGCGCAACCGCGATTCACCGTGATGCTGCCGCGAATGGCTTCAAAAGCGGGGATCTTTTCCCGATAACAAGGATGAGCTTCATTTGCGTAGGGGAGCTCGTACAGGCGATCGAGCTGTGCAGTGGTCAACGGTTGTGACGGGGGATTGCATAAAATGGCGCGGTCGCCGTGCCTCTGAAGGATTGGCTTGGCGCAGTGGGGGTTGGACTCCCGGTACATGGTGACGGTGAGTTGGTTGAAAGCGAGCGGATTCGCTACGCAATCTTCGAAGGAAGGGACTTCCTCCACTCCGCCCTCGGGAAGGGGATCCTTCATGCCCAGGGCCCAGGCCACCCCCGCAATGTCGCGGCAATCCTCGATCGTTTTTCCTTCGGACAAGCGCTTCGCGATTTCGATCAACGTCAGTTCGGCCATTCCGTGGCAGAGGAGGTCCGCTTTGGCGTCCAGCAGGATCGAACGGCGAATCTTCTCCTGCCAGAAGTCGTAGTGGGTAAATCTTCTCAAAGAAGCTTCAATTCCACCGAGAACTACTGGCACGCCCGGCCACGCCTGCTTCACACGGTTGGCGTAGGCGATACATGCACGATCGGGCCGCAACCCCGCTTTTCCTCCTGGACTGTAGGCGTCATCGGATCGAAGCCGCCGTGCAGCGGTGTAGTGATTGACCATCGAATCCATGTTTCCGCTGGTTACACCGAAGAATAACCGAGGTCGACCCAGGATTCGAAACGGATCCGGGCTATCCCACGCCGGTTGGGCGATGATGCCCACCCGGTAGCCGTGATCTTCGAGCCAACGCCCGATCAGCGCGACCCCGAAACTGTTGTGGTCCACGTAAGCGTCGCCCGTGACCAAGATCACGTCCAACGGTTCAGGACCTGCTTCTTCCGGGGTCATTGGGAGAAAACGCGCGGGCATTTCTTCCACTAACCGCTTTGGGTGGTAGATTCCCGAACTACGGGATGACGCTCACTGCGACCTGCTCAAACGATAGTTTTGCCGCCCCACACTTTAGTTCGCCCTTGAACCAGCCGTCACCGCTGCTGGCCAGCGCCTTTTTGACCTTGCAGAACTGTCCCTTCATCAGGTCCGCTTTGGCCGCCCAGGGGTCCCCGCTGGAGATATCGATGATTTGAACAGTCTTACCTTTCTTCACCGAAAGTCCCATGAAGCGGTCGCCGCCTCCGCTTGACGTCGCACCGGCGTCTGTCTTGCTGGTCGCTACTTGGTAGAAATAATAGGTGCTTCCATCGGTACAGGCGACCGAGCCGGAGTACCAGCGCCCGTCGCTAAGCGTCATCTCGGCCGCAGCGTGGCAGCTTTTGCCGACGATGGTCGACATGTCGCTGTAGTACGCATCTTCCGGGCTTAATCCGGTGATTTTGAAGTCGGTACCTTGAGCGATCGTTAGGGCCCCGGTGCCGGCGACACTTGCGGAGGCGGCGCCCCCCGAAACACTAGTTGCTACCTGATAAAAATAGTAGGACGTATTGTCGGTGCACTGGACTTGCCCGGTGTACCAGCTGCCCTCGCTCACGTAGAGATCGCCATCCGCGTAGCAGCTTTTGCCAATGATAGACGCTCGATCGGCATAGTAGGCGTCTTCTGGGCTGACGTCCGCGATTGTGAATGCGGTGCCACTGCTGATGATTCCGGAGGATGCGCCAACTTCGAAGGCTGCCTGATAGAAGTAATACGAGCTTCCGTCGGTGCAGCTTACGGGACCAGAATAATAGTTGGCATCGCTCCAGCTCAGATCGGCGGTGGCGGTGCAGCTTTTGCCGACGATCGACGCCATGTCCGGGTAGTAGGCGTCCTCTGGGCTGATGTCGAGAATGGTGACCGCAGTGCCATTCGCGATGGGACCGAGTGCGGCCGCGGTCGTTTCCGGTGCCGCATAAAGTACATCAAAACTAAATTGGTAGAAGTAGTAGGTGCTGCCGTCGTCGCACGAAACGCCGCCGGAGTAGAACTTTCCGTCGCTCCAGGGCAGGTTGTCGCTCGCGGTGCAGGACTTGCCAATAATTCCTTTGCGATCGGCATAGTAGGCGTCCGCTGAGCTGACGTCGGTGATCAACACCCGGCTGGACGCGTAGACGGTGTCGCCGTGCGGCCTATTGGCAATGAAGTTTGGATCCATGCCCAAAACATCGAAAGATACTTGGTAGAAGTAGGGGTCCTTATCGCCACAGTGCATCGCACCGCTGTAGTAAATTCCTTCCGAGAGCGTGAGCCCTTCGGACACGGTGCACTGAAGACCCAGATAGGAGTCCTTCGTGCTAAAGTAGGCATCTGCCTTGGATAATCCGTTGACGCGAACCAGAGTGCCCGCCGGCACGGTGGAAGGAAGCGCGCCGGCCTCCACTTTCACACGGTAGAAATAGTATTTTGCTCCGTTGCAAAGGAACTCGCCGGTGTACCAAGAGTCGGCGTCGGCCACTGCGGGGGCACTGCCCACAGTGCAGGTTTGACCCACCAAAGTCGCCTTGTCTTTGTAGTAGATGTCGGCCGCGTCCACATCCAACACCTTGACGCTCGCTCCGACAGCGAGGGATGGAGCTCCAAACGCGACGCTTGGGAGAGTGAGCGCGGCGAAGATCGACAATGCGATGGGACGAGTCATGCGAACTCCGTTGTCTTTTGTCTGGTTACCACGACTCTGACGTGCGGCAAGGGTTTTGGTTCTTTCGCAGGCCTTTCGTGGGGTCAGATACGTTGGAGGAGCCACCAGAACCCCATACAACTGATACCGACGGAGAGCGAGGGAACGGCGATCGAGGTCCATGTTGAAGAGTATGTGCGCAACCGGAGCAGCGCTGGCATGGCGATCAGCACCAAGGAAAGCTGACCTGTTTCCACACCCAGATTGAACAACAACAGCGATGATAGAAGTTCGTGGCGCGGAACAGCGACCTCGGCCAGCACTCCGGCGAAACCAAATCCGTGGATGAGTCCCAGACCAAGAGTTGCGACAACACTGCTTCGTACAGAGGGTGTTCGGAGATTTTCAAGACCGACGACGATGATCGTGGCGGCGATGGCGGGCTCAACAATGGACGGAGGAGCCTTGAGATAGCCGATAGCCGCCGCCGAAAGGGTGATGCTGTGAGCCAGGGTGAACGTGGTCACCACCATGGCGATGTCGCGTGCTCGTTCGGCCCGAAGCAAGAGCGCAAACAGGAACAATAGATGGTCGTAGCCGGTCCAAATGTGCTCCACGCCCAGGAACATGAAGTTGGCGTGGTCCGCCTCAAGGTGCGCAGGATGCGCAGATGCAAGGTTGAAGAACCAAATCACAGAGGCTGTTCCAACCATTCGGCAGCCGAGGGCCAAAGTAAATTACCTGACTTGCGAAACCACCCAAAATGACCAATTTCCGCAAGTCCGAAATCGGCGGGATGCACCGTTTGAAACGTGTGTCGATCTTGAGGAAATCGCTCGGCGAAAGCCTGAACGGAACGAGGAGGCGCGTACGCGTCGTCCGAAATGCTGATGCTCTTTACCCTTCCAGGATAGGAGGCGAAGGCCTCGATTGCACCAGGTTTATGGGCGAACAGGTATTCCGGATGCCGTCCCCATTGGGCCCATTCCTTTGCCGCTCCGCCAGGAAGATCCTCGCCAATCCCCATCCAGCCTGGGATGTGCCCTAGGGTGCCTGCGATGATAGGCATGCCCACATGCCAAAGCGCCGCCATCCCGTAGCGTCTGGGGCCGTCCCACAGCCGCCAATGGCCGGATTGTGCCGCGATCAACAGTGTGGATTGAACGCGAGGATTGACGCTTAAACCAACAATTTGCCCCCCATAGCTGTGGCCAATGATCGCCAGGGGAACCCCGGGAACTTGCTGCTCGGCCCATGCGTGAACCGTTGGAACATCCCGCTCCGCCCAAATCGACATAGAGGCGCCGGAATCGCGCGCATGACCGTGTTTGGACCCGCCGATTCCTCGATAGTCGAAGGTCGCGACCGCCCATCCCCTTTCAGATAACCATTGGGCGAAGGCACCATAATAACGCTGCGGGATGGCCGTGCCTCCTTGAATGATCGCTAGGCCCTTGGGTTGATCGGGTTTCCAAAGCCGAACTTCGAGTTGCGCACCGTCGATCGTCGGAATGGAGCTCATCGGGTGAGCCCAAGGCGTCGGCGTGCATCCAGACAATTGGCGCTTCCCCGCGTAAAATCTCGGCAGGTGCGAGGGCGATCTTCATAGACCGTACATTGATAGCGGCCGTCGCCGACGAGGCAGCTGCACCGCGAACCGGCCCGCAGGACGTTCCAACGGCCGTCGACGCGCTCCAGACGCTCGGGGTGGCTCCGTACGAAGGGATCGCGTTTCGACACTTCCACGGTGGTGTACGCCTCTCGGCAGCAGGCGCCGCAGTCTTGGCAGTCGAGGGTGGGTTCCCATGCGGGGCAGGCGCTCGCAGTGCTGGAAACTCGCCGATCTTGGTGGCGACGGCACCTGTCGACGGGGGCGCCCCGGCCTCCCACAAAAAACCAGCCGCAGTCTTTGCACGACTGTTTCGGTCCGGGCTCGGGCCACAACGGGTTAAGCTGCATGCGGACCGTTAACCCATGGAATGTCGCGTTGGCCTACGAGCGACCGATCCTGTCCCGTTATTTGGACCCACTCGAGTTGGTGTGGATGGCCACCGCTCGGCGGTTGGGACTGAAGATCCGCCGTAATCCGCACATTTTTTCGATGACGGATGGGACGGGATTGCTGGAACTTGGGCCAAGAGACAGCCTCGATCCCGATGATACAGTCGCTCAGATGATCTTTCACGAGCTGTGCCACTGGATCACCAACGGCGTCGAGTCCTTCGGCGAGCGAGATTGGGGGTTTCCGCTGACGGATGAGTATGATTGGAGGGAGTACGCCTGTTTACGGCTGCAGGCGGGGCTGGCCGAGAGATACGGACTCCGGGGTATGTTTGGACCAACTGGGATTTTTCGGGAGTACTACGACGTCATTCCTGCCAATGTGCTTGAGCCTTTGGATGACAGCGAAAATGAACGACGAATCGTCCTTCGAGCGGAGCAGTGCCTGGAGGATGTGGCTCTGCCGCAGTGGGCTCCCTTGCTCGGCGCCTTACGAGCGACCGCTGAACTCCGCGGTCTGTTAGCGGAGTTCCTTCCAGACTATCACACCGAAATCGAGGGTGATGAGTTGCCGAGCCTGTGGGGGCGTTGAGCGGGTTTTCCCCAAGGAAGTCTCCGATGGGGTAGACTGTGCCGACGTGAGGAAAAGTTGGCGGAAGGCCGGCGATATCGCATTCATTCAATGCTTGGGAAGGGAGGTTTCGGCACCGTGTACCGGGCCGATCTTCTTGGAGAGGGAGGATTTACCCGAAAGGTTGCATTAAAAGTCCTTAATGCTGATATGGTCGGGGTGGAAGATGTCGCCCATCGGTTGCGCGACGAGGCGCGGCTGTTGGGTTTGCTCCGGCATCGCGCCATTGTGCAAGTGGATGGTCTGGTACTGCTGAACGATCGTTGGACGGTCGTGATGGAGTACATCGAGGGCTCCGATTTACAGCGGTTGTTGCGGGCGTCTGGACCGATGCCGCTGGGTTGTGCGTTGGAAGTGATCAGCGAAGTGGCCAGTGCGCTGGATATCGCCTATGCGACACCGGGCCCAAATGGAGTTCCGTTGCATCTTTTGCATCGGGACATCAAGCCGCCGAACATTCTGCTGACGGCGGCCGGCGAAATCAAAGTGTTGGACTTTGGAATTGCGCGCGCGGAATTCAGCGGGCGTGAGGCGCAAACGAAGTCGGTATTGTATGGGTCCATTGGGTACATGGCGCCGGAGCGCATGGAGTTTGAAGAGCTTCCGGCGGGCGATGTGTACGCATTGGGCACGGTGCTGTTCGAGCTCTTGGACGGGGCGCCGCTAGGGAAAAGCTCGATCAATCCGCAGAAGCATGCTGCGCACATCGATGCTTCGCTTCAGCGGCTGTGGAAGAAGATTCCAGCGGTTCCCGCCGAGTTCCCGGAGTTGCTGAGGTCAATGTTGGCTTACGAGCCGGACGAACGACCGACGGCTCGCGAGGTGGAGCGCCGATGTCGGGCGCTGCGCTCCCAGGCGACGGATCCGTGGCTTCGCGATTGGGCGGAGAAAGTCCTTCCACCCTTGTTGGTGGCACCTGTCGAATCCAAGATTGATGACTTTTCGGGCTCGATTGTGGTCGAACGAACGACACAGCCGGATGCTCAGTTGGCGGCCACGCCGCAGCCGGGGGCGTCGGGACGGGTGGCGACGCGTCCTCCGCCGCCACCGCCGAATTCCGCGCGACCAAAGAAGGGTCGTTCCTGGCTATCTACGCTGTTTTGGGGTTGTTTGCTGTTTGTGTTCGTGTGCGTGCTCGCGGTGACCCTGCTCGGTGGAACGGCCGTTGCAGGGGTGTTTGCGATCCTGATGACGCTCCTGTCGCCAGGCGAGTCTCCGGCGCCGGTGGACACCGGGGGCACCATTTCTGAGTACGAAGACCTCGCAGACGATTTGCAGGATCTGGAGAATCTCGGCGAACTTTTGGGCGGTGGAGGAGGGGTGCCGCCTTGGGTTGTTGCCTCGCCGTTGGTAGAGCCCTGGGCATCGATGCAGCTCCCCCTGGGACAGGGAGTTGTGGGCTTTTGTGATGGAACTACGGTGATGATCTATGAGTCGGAGCGTGATTCCGCAAAGGTCAGGGAGCGTTGGGGCAGTTACTTTGAGGGAATGGGCTACAAACAGACGTACAACGCGGGTATTCAAGGTGGTTATACAACCACATACCAGGCCGCGGATTCGAGCATGTACACCGTCACCATCATGGATGTGATGGGAATGATGATGGTGACCGTCACCAAATCGATGTAACGCTTGCTTATATTGCTAGGGATTAAAGCAAACCCGACAGAAGCAAGCCGGCAGCAACGATCGCGCCAGTAACACGCCACACGCCGAAGACTGCAAGCCCACGCTTCTGCAAGTAGGCGACCATCCACTTGACCGCAATGGCGGCTGAAATCCAGGCTGTCACCAAGCCTATCGCTAGGCTACTCGCTGAATAGGTCTCCATGAGGAGATCGGCGTGTCCAAGGAGTTTAAAAGCGGTCGCGGCTCCAAGGGTCAACAGTCCAAGGATAAAAGAGAACTCCACTGCCGCCTGCAGGGACAGCCCCACCAAGACACCCGCGACGATCGTCATCAGGCTGCGGCTGGTCCCTGGCCACATCGCCACGCACTGTGCCAAGCCAATCCAGATGGCCATACGGGGAGAAATAAATTCAAGTTCAACTTTTCCAGGAAGGTCGGGGCGTAATCGGGAGCCCCACAGGAGCAGAGCCACCCCACCGACGAACCATGCTACGATAATTGGCCATGGACCGAACAAAATGGCTTCGATGGCGTCGTCGAAAACCAGGCCGATGACCGCGGCGGGTAGAAAAGCGACCGCGAGGGCGACCAAGAGCGACCGGCCGGCGGGGCTTTGCCCCAGTGCGCCTTGGCCAACTTGCAGCAGACGACGGGGATAGAGCATCAGCACAGCGAGGATCGCCCCCGCTTGGATGCAGATGGCGAACGCGTTTGCCGCTTCACCCTCGGGGATCCCCATCCAACGCTGTACCATGAGCAGATGGCCCGTCGAGCTCACCGGAAGGAATTCAGTAATTCCTTCCACGAGTCCGAGCCAAAAGGCCTGCCATCCGCTCATGTCGAACTAGTCCTTTCCGCCTTCGATGGCGAGCAATAGAACGGTGATGCCTACGCCCATTCGAGGATCGAGCTTGCCCGGGCCTGGGGTGAAGTCGACATCATAACCGAGTTGGAAGGGGTTAAACTTCTGCTTGATAACGCCTTCGAGCTGACCGTCGATGGTGACGTGGTAGGTTTGAGGGATCAACTTGAGGAACTTGCGAAGCACAATCATCGCGCCGCCGGTCTCGAGGACCTTGCCCACTTCTTTGTCTTCGTTGTCGAGAAGGGTCCATTCATCGCGGAAGATGGACTTCAGACCGGCGCGCTTCGCTGCGCCGAGCTTCTCGCCGGTTGCGGCGTCCACAACATCGTAGGCGCCGGAAAAGTCGCCAATGCCGCGCGCTGTGATGGTCAAGCGTTTGTTGGTCTGGGCCTCGTCACCGAAAACGTTGATTTCTTCCTTCAGTTTGAAGGCTTTCTGTTTAATATAAAATTGCAGGGAACCGTCGGTTCCGAAAATTCGGAAGGTATTTCCTAGAAAGGAGAATAAAGCCTTCTTCGCAACATACTGATTCTGGTACGTGGTAACGGCAGTCGACATGAATCCTCCAGCGGGTGATGCAGCCCCTAACGCGATCGCGCGAGTTGTCCCGGGGGTTTTAACGATGCAACACCAACCTGTGCCAAACGCGGTGTGTTCTGGAGACGGGCAGCCCCGTTTTGGTGCCTATGAAGGCTCGTTCTCAGACGTTGACCTCGGACCGGTGATGGACCGAGATTGGAAGGGATTGTTTCGTCGGATCGGCAGGAGAAAGCGTTGGCAATACCACTATTTCGCGACCGATGAAGTGATGGGCGCATTCGCGGTGGTTGACCTTGGATATGCGGCGAATGCATTTTGTTATGCCGCCGATCGGGAAGGTAAAGTACTTTACGATCGAGGATTCCTAGGGTTGGCCGGCCTGAGCGTTCAGATCAACGATCGCCCCGCGGACGGTGCCGTAGCGCGTTTTCAGGCGCCGGGGGTGCGGTTGAGTTCCCAACGAGTGGATGAAACCTATCGTTGGGAGCTGGAAACCGGCGGCATGCAGCTTCACGCTTTGGTTGCTGGCAAAGGGGCAGCCCCCGCGTTGACGCTCGTGGCGCCTGTCCCTGGGAATAAGGTCAATGTTACGCAGAAGATCGGCGCTTGGCCATTGTCGGGGACCTTACGAATTGGCGAGCGGTCGTTTTCCCTCGATGGCGGCCTTGCCGGGGTTGACTATACCAATGGCTTGCTCGCCCGAGAAACGGCTTGGCGATGGGCGTTTTCGTGTGCGACCATCGGCGGAAAGCCCTTCGGCTTCAACTTGGTGGAGGGCTTCAACCAGGGAGAAGGGCGCGAGGACGTGGTTTGGTACGACGGGAAGTTGTTTTCGTTGCCGCCGTGCCGCTTCGACTTCGACAAAACCCAGACGGTTGGAGAGTGGAGGATCACGTCCGAAGATGGGAAGGTAGATCTTACATTCTCGGGGTTTGGCGAGCACCGGGAGGAGCGGAACCTTCTGGTCGCGAAAAGCCGCTTTATCCAGGTGATGGGGACCTTTTCGGGTCAGATCACACTTGGAAAAAAGCGGCTGAAGTTGGACCGAGTATTGGGAGTGACCGAAGATCAGGAAGTACGCTGGTAGTTGTCCAGGACGCTAGGCGATCCGGCGCAACTTCATTTGAACGTCGCTCGACCAATGGCTCGCGAAGCCAGTCACGCAGGTGGACAGGTAGCGGTCGTAGTCGTCGAATACCTGATCGCCCCAGGTTCGACGAATGTAAGCTTCGTGCTCACGCATCCGGCGTAGCCATTCGCCAGTAGTGCGGCCGTAGTCTTCACGGCGAGTGTGCAATTCGAGGATTTCCCATTTTGGATTCACGGCTTGGATAAGGTCTTCTAAACGTGGGTTTAACCCGCCGGGGAAGATGACGTCGGCGGTGAATTGCAGGTCCTCAAGGTCCTTTCGGTTGCGCGGAACGCGATTTCGAAGAATCGCCTGAAAGCCAAAACATGCGCCGGGTTCGACCCAGGTTGCGAGTTTGTTGAAGTATTGCCGATACAATTGAACGGCGAGTCCGGCTTGTTGCTGCGCAGGGGAGCACAGGTGATCGATCATTTCGATCGACACCAACGCCCCATACGGTTGCACCGGATCGTGATCGCGGTAGTCGCAGATCATGATTTCTACGCCGGGAATTTCGCGAGCCTTCGCCCAATTGGCTTGTTCGGTGGACAGGGTGACGCCGTACCCGCGCTTGCATCCACGCCGGGTTGCATAGTCGAGCATCGAGCCCCACCCGCAACCAATGTCCATCACCGTTTTTTCAGGGGTGATCTCGGCAAACTCATAGAGAATGCGAGCTTTATTTTCCTGCGCATCTTCCAGCGATTGGGCGGGATCGGCGAACACGGCACTGGTGTAGTGCATGTTCTTGTCCAACCACAATTTGAAGAAGTCGTTGGAAACGTCATAGCTGACTTCGATTTGAGCTTGGTTTGAGGTCACTGTACCCCCTTTTTGTCGGGGCGGAGAATAGTGCGTTTCGATTCCTTCGACCAGAAATCAAAGAACAAATCAAACGAATTTAGGTAGTAAGCGAATAATAGTGGCATCGAGGGTTTGTTTTGTGTCGCGGGTTTTCATGAAAAATACCGGCCGGTCAGAATGTGGGAGTGGAATAAATCGGCTTGCATCGAGGAACAGAACCGCCTAGATTGGCGCCCCTCGTGGGGAGTGCAAATGAAGATCTTTGTGACCGGCGGCAACGGCTTTATTGGCTCTCGAGTGGTCCGTAAACTGGTGGAAGCAGGCCACGAAGTTCGTTGCCTGCTGCGGCAGACCAGCGACACTCGCCGAATTGACGACCTGCCTTTTGAGCGTTGGACCGGCGACGTCCGCGATTCAGCGTCGATGGCCGAGGGAATGCGAGGGACGGACGGGTGTATTCACCTGGCGTCGGTATCGTCATGGGATCAGATTCGGTCGCCGGATCTGGAAACGACGGTGATCGATGGAACACGCAACATACTGGAAGCGGCGGTTGCGGCCGGGAAAATTCGGACGGTATTCATTTCGTCGTCGACGGCGGTGAATGCAACGTCGGAGCCCAAGATCTTCGATGAAAACACGGTGTTTGAGCTTGATAATACGCCGCTTAGGTACGCCATTGCCAAACATCGCGCTGAGGAGATGGTTCTCGACTACGTAAAAAACAAAGGTTTACCGGTCGTGATTGTGAACCCTTGCGAGGTGTACGGTCCGCACGACACGGGATTCATCACTGCTGGCAATCTTCGCGACATGATTCGAGATTGGCCGGCTTTGGCATGCCGAGGTGGAACGGCGGTTGCCCACGTTGACGATGTGGCTTTCGGAATCGTTCGGGCGTTTGAAAAGGGTCGGGTTGGGGAGCGGTACATTCTGGGCGGTGACAATTTGTCAGTCGAGGAATTGGTTCGATTGACCAACAAAATCGCCGGGAAGCCCAGCAAACCAGTGCTGAGGATCCCCAACGGCGCTTTGAAGTGGACGGTGCAGACCATGGCCAAATGGAAGTTGCCGACGCCGGTCATTCCCGAGGTGTTGGACTACGCGACCATGTTCTTCTTCGTCGATTGCGCAAAGGCGAAGTCGGAGCTCGGGTATTCCCCCCGACCTGCGGCCGAAGTAGTGCAGCCCGTTGTCGATTGGCTCAAGGAAGCCGGGCACGTTTAGGGTCCCTTCGTTTGTGCAAATAAAAAACGCCGGGATGAACCCGGCGTTTTTGTTATCCCTGAGCGAGTACTAAGGCGCTACGTTGGCCACAAATAGAGGAACGGACGGAGTTGCGGTTGAACCGACCATCCAGCCCCGGACTGTGTAGAACCCCGCCAGTTGCACGTCGTTGACGTCGAGCATCGCCATGCTGGTGGTCCAGGTCTTGGATTGTCCTGGAGCGAGCGTAAGGCTGGTGACGCCGATCGGGGTGTGGTCGTCTGTCCACTTCGCGATCGCAGTGCCGGTGGCATCGCTGATGGTGAAGTTGTAAGGTTGACCGTCAGCAAATTGGAACGTCTTGCTGGATGTGCTGGTGTTTTTCACCGTCAACGTCAGCGAAGCGTTGGCATTGACTTGATTGCTCGGACACGGTTGGGTGATGCAGGCGATGGTGTTGGGCTGGTTGTTGTAACGCCCGGCGCTAAGGGACAGTGTCGCTTGAATACCGCTACTGGTAACGGTCTTTTTAGGCGCGGGAATCGTGTAGTTGGTGCCGTCAACGTAGCCACCAATCCGCTTGTATTTCGCACCCGCGGTGGACGTAAATTCGACGGGACCGACGGTTGGGGCGAAGATGACGGAATTCATCGGAGACGGCATGCAACGTGCGGTCATTTCGGGGACCAAACCGAGGCTGTACGAGCGGCTTCCAGTGAAGGTGCCCACCGGGGTGGTGGAGGTCACATTGGTAGCGGTGCGCTGTACGCTGTAGGTGTCGCACGCGCCGCCGGTGAGATTTACCGACCAAGCGACATTGTTGGCCTTCTCGAAGCGTAGCAGATCCTTCCAGGCGGCCGCGTCGGCGTTCCAGAATTGGATGCGGCTGTAGTAGGTGGGGCTCAAGGCATCCTGGTAGACCCACATGTCCTTCCCCATAAAGCCGGTGAGGTAGAACAGGTCGTCCCCGTCTTGGTAGTCAGTTGCAACGCGGACTTCTTGGGTACCGCTGTGGAAGATCCACTCATTTCCTTCCCAGAGTGGAAACCACGTTTCTGAGTAGTCGGCGGCCATGGCGCTTGCCGAAATTGAGCTTGCAACAGCCAAGAATGCGAAACGATTCAACATGATAGACTCCCCTTGACGCCAGCTCGGCCTTGCGACCAAACGGCCGGCGAGTCTATCGCTCCACCGGACCTCGTCAAGGATGCGTGAACGGTTCGTTCACGGGAATGAGATGTTTTCGCTGACGCTCAACGCCTCCGGGATCGGCTGATAACGCCACGTTCGGAGCTTCACGACCATGCATTGCTCCAATGTGGGGTCCGATGAGGATCCTTTCGCTCGGGCTTGGCTGACGCTTCCGTCGGATGCGACCGAGAATTCCAACGTCCAGGTGCCGTCCACGGCTTGTCCAGCGGTGGCACGTTCTTCATAGCAGGTGCGCAATTCGGGCAGTCGGCTTTCGGACACCACATGGATCATACGGAGGTGCGGTGATTCCTGGGGGGCTTGGGGCACGCCGCCATAACTGTTGCTTCCTGCGCTGGTTTCCGGGGAACGAACCATGGACCAGGCCAAGCCATCGCTGTCGTAGAACCAAAGCTCTTTTTGTTTGGTCCAAGCAAGCAATCCGGTTGGTGTGGCCCAGATGTGTTCATTGTTCGTCGAGGTATCAATTGTGGTATTGCGAGCGAGATCGCGCACGGTGCCGTCGGCCATCAACCCGTAAGTGCGATGTTGATGGCAAACCAAGGTACGAACACCTGACCACACCGGACCATCGGTCGTGGTAAGGTTGGTACCGTCATGAACCCAGATGTCATTCTTTGCTTGTAAATATGCTTTTCCTGCGCATGCCACGATGCCATCGACGCCGTTGATTTCCAAGTCCAACCACGCTTGGCCATTGTGGCGCATCACGGAACCATCTTTGCCAAGCGACCACACGTTGCCTTGGGAAACGGCCACCTGGGTGTTGGTGCCATCCCCCCAAAGTTCCCATTCGGTGCCGCCCTTGTGTTTGACGATGTGCCCTGTGTCCGACTGCACGGCATAGAGGGTGCCGTTGGCGTCGTCGGACGCAATGTCGAGATTGTTGGTACCACTTCCGAGATCGTACCAATCCAATTCGTTGCGAAGAAGGCGGACTTCACCGTTGGTGAATAGGACAAACGCTTCGCCTGCCGCACCAATGCTGATCTCTTGAACGAGCCCTTGCTCAAACGGCCGCGCCACTTCGGTTCGGATGGTCGGCGTATTTGGGGCGATCGGGTCGGCGCTTGCCACCGCCGGCGCCTGGCGCGACGCGATGCCTTCCAGAAGGTCCAAGTACGCGCGAATTTCGGTAGCAGGAATGGCGAGTTTGGTCGTCTGATCCGCGGTCAGCATGGCGACGTTGACGCCCACGACGGCGCCGTACATGTCCACCAGTGGGCCTCCACTGTTGCCCTGCTGCATGTTGGCGTTGTGCTCCACATACATCAACCCGTGGTCACCTTGATGCAAGGCGGTCACTGCGCCGGGCCGGATGGAAACCGGAGGATCGGCGCTCGCCCCGCCCAATGCGCGGACGGAGCCCATGGGAAAGCCGATCGCGACCACCGGCTGCGTTTCGAACAGCGTGGTATCGTCGCCCAATACGAGATTTCGACCTTTGATTCCAGGGACATGTACCAACGCGAGGTCGTTTTGGGCGTACATGTCGACCACGATCCCTGAGGCATGGATGCCGTCGCGGGTGCCGCTGTCCAGGACCACCTCGACCGGGTGGTTTGTGCCCACATCTTCCACGACATGGCGGTTGGTGAGGATGTATTCATCGCGGATGAAAAACCCTGAACCTTCGCCGGTTGTGGTGCGAATGAGAACGGTGCCCTTTTTGAGTTTGCTGACCACGGCGGCGTCCAAGGACGCTCCGGTGGGCTCGGCAAGGGCGATTTCGGCAGATGTAACGAGGGGTAGGAACCACATTCTAGCATCGTACGGTCCGCTAATGCGGTACGTCAAACTTCCGATCGAAGAAGAGTCTTATCTCGGGTTTACAGCGATATTTGGGGTATCCTTGGGCGAGCGAAGTCCGGCGATGTTGGCGATGGTTGGGGCGATGGACCGGGTGTCTTGCTCCACCGAGAGGACTTGGCCGTGGATTCCCGCGCCGACCATCAGCCAGGGGACCAACTGATCGTAGTCGTAGGGTGTTCCGTGGCTTGTTCCCAGCCCTTCCGCACCGGGGTAGTTGTACAGGGCGTCTGGATCGCGGACCAAGTAGAGATCTCCAGATCGCTCGGAATCCACGGACAGACGCACCGCGCGATCGATGGCGTCGTCCGAGGCGGGTTGGTCGCGCCAGGGCACCGCGCGCGCGATGCCAGGGACCGCTTCCAAAGCCTCGGCAACCGCTTTCAAGGCGTCTAAACGTTTTTCCTGTAACAGAGAGGGCGGCAACCAAACCCCTGGGTCTTCGATCAGCACATCGCCGGTGATCCCTTGTGCTCGAAGTGCGGCGTTGGCGGCGGTGGTCAGGTCGGCCTGGTTGATTCGCTTTGAGGTGTATGGGGCAGCGCCATGGTCGGAACTGAGCACCACGGTGTACTTTTCCGCGCCGATCTTTGCATCGAGGGTTGCGAACAATAGGCCTAGATCCTGATCCAATCGGAGGACGGAATCGACGGCCTCCCAGCTGTCGCTGGTGAAGCTGTGTCCGATGTAGTCCACTTCTGAGTAGCTGATCGTCAACAGGTCGGGGGTTTCGTCGGCCCCCAGCGAATAACGGTCAATGGACGCGATGGCGGCCTCGGTGAGGGCCGTTCCGGCCTCCGGTCGGGCGAGGAAGGACCCGGGGAATTTGTCGCCCAGGGGGGCATGAGGGAACGTTCGCTCGCCACGTCCAGCGGGATCGGCCTCGAAAGCCTGATCGTCCGGAAACCACTGAGCGTATTTTTCGGGAAACAGAGGAACCCATTCGGTTGTGGAGTATTTGCTGAGATCGACGTTTTCGAAGGGGGGCGTAAACCGGCCGGCCTTTTTGTCGAAATAGACTACGGCGGCCGGATAATGGCCTCCAAGTAGGATAGCGCCTCGATCTTTGAGGGAGAGCGACACCACCGAACCGCCCGCCTCGTGGAAGACGTCGGCCACGGGTTCGGTCCGAAGAAAGTCGAGATTGGCGCAGTAGGTCGGTTTCCCGTCGATCAACCAATCGTTGGAGGGGATGCCGTGTGCAGACGGAGAGGTGCCCGTCGAAAGTGTGGCATGGCCCGGACAAGTAAAGGTGACCGAGTGCTGGTGTCTTGCTGTTGCTTGCCAAGCAGCGGGTCCCGTTAAACGTGAAAACCCACCGGTTGCCAATGTTTTTGCCCGGTCGAGCAAACGAGTGGGGAACTGGTCGACGATCACGAACACCACGAGGCGTGGCGTTGGGGGGGGTAACGGCGCTGCCTCGGGGGGTTTCAGACAGCCGAACAAGCCGAGCCACAGTAACGAGCGCATGATTCCCCCTGATGCGTGGTCTTGACCTAGTTTGTGGGCGGGAGCAAGCGGCGTTGCGCTATCGTTGCGGGTTTGCGTGTGGTGTCACGCAGTCGTTGCCGCTGTGCGCATGGCGTCATGATCGTCTTTAGGGACATTCGGGCGCCCCTTCAGGTCGAGGTAGATCTGCACGGGGTGCGCGACTTGGACATCGTCGACACTGGATCCACCCCAAAGGTAGGAAGGATCTTCGATTTGAATGAAACGAATGTTCTGTGGGACGGCATCCGCGTGAAAACGCAGCGCCGCGGCATCGTCGGGCTCTGGGAGACGGTCGACCAAGAAAACCACCTCTGGAAAGTCCTCTCTGCCCTTGGTCCAACGTGCGGCGGAAATGCCGGTGAGGGCGTGGCTGATGCCGATTTCCGATAGGGAGGCGCTGGTGCGGCGCAACAACTCTTCCGGTGATTGCGCGTCGACATGTCCGACGCACTGATCCATTCTAGCAAGATTCCAGGTTTCCCGCCAAGCTTCTAGCATGAGGAAGGTGTCGCGAACGCGAACGCCGTCGGAATCGCGGAGAACGAGCTGGTCTTGCTCAAGTCGCTGCACGATTCTGCTGGTGAAACCCTCATCTACACCTGCAGAGCGTGCGAGTTCGCGCTGGGAAAAAGCGCGGGTGGGCTCCAGCAACAGCACTCGAGAAATGCGGGAGCTGCGAGCGGCAAAAGCATTGGAAGGACGCCCGACCTGCTTCTTTATGGGGCGACGTCCCTCGACGCGAACGAGCATGCCGGGAAGAACGATATGAGCGTTTCCAGCGGTATCTACCCACGGCAACTGAGCCTGCGTACACAGCTCTCGACCGACGGAACCCATGTGGGGTGTGAAAATGAGCGGGATTAGCCGAGATCCGGCTGCGGGCACGCGGGCTTTGAGACGCTCAATTGCCATGGCGATGTGCGCCGTGCCGCCGGTGGGGGCCCATTCGACGATGAGCGAGCGCCAACCGCTTTTTACTTCGATGCCCGTCTCTGTATGTTCGATACGGACGGAATCCAGCGGGACGGAAAGGAGGTCGGCCACCAGTGCCAACAACAGATCGAGCGGGGGTGTGGAAATAGGCATGTTTGCTCACTAGCCCAAAAATGGCGGTGTTGGCAAATCATGATCGAGCGATTTCAGGAAATTGACGGGTAAAAGTAGATAATGTATGTGTGCGATCTTGTGTTAAATGGGGAGCAATTGTGCAAATTCACCGAATTGCCCCGTATCATTTCAAGAAGACATGACCGCTGCGATTCCTCGTAGGGCGACGCCCAAGATAACCTGGGCACCGAAACCATAGTTCGCACCTTTCTTTGTTTCCGCGCCCTTGGCCAATGCGTGGACCAGAATGAGCCCGATGCACCCACCAAAAAAACCGGCTGCAAAGCCCAAACCTACGCTTCCTTCTTCGTCACTCATGTAGCCTCCGATGGGAGGATATGACGGAGTTTTCGGGAATGCTAGATTTTGGAAGACGTTTATTGGCGGGGAGGCAACGTGCGGTGCGGGCCCGGACAGAAGGGGTACACTTCACTGGTTTTGGAGTACCCCGAAAACCGGCTTAGATATGGCGCCCCGCGCTGGTCCAGACGGAGCATAGCGGAGCAGAGACCCTCCTATCGTGGTGCATCACCGCCCGGACGCCCCGCGTGCTCGGGCCCGCGCGCCGGATGCGGCACGTCCTGCTGGACGAGCCTGCGGGCCACGCAGAAGCCGAGGCCGAACCGTCCGATTCGGACTGCGGGCCACGCGCCGGCGCTGCGGGCCACGACCGCGGGCCACGCCAGCCGGCGCCGAACCGCTGGCTTCCGATGCGCGACCGGATGCGGGCGACGCTGGAGCGCGCCCGCCGCTACGCCCGCATCATCCGGGAGGACCGGCTGACGCAGGAGGAGCTGGCGTCCCGCGAGGGAGTGTCCGGCCCGCGCGTGAACCAGGTGCTGTCCTTCCTGCGGCTGGACCCGTCCATCCTCGGGGACCTGACCGACCTGACGAGCAGCGAGCCCATCCCGTCGATGGAC
>SYKL01000460.1 GCA_005797785.1 Pseudomonadota bacterium
CAGTTCGGATTGCGGGCTTTCGTCTTTTAGCGTATAAGCGCCACTTAGGACGGCGTCGATTTCGTCGGCGAGGTGTTTTACGCCCTGATTGTCGATTCGGATCTTAAGGCGAATTTCGATCTCGCGGCGCTCGCGAACGCGCAGGCCGGAGACGAACTCGAGGACGATGCCGCGCTGGACCCCAAAGGGCAGCTGCTGAAAGCCCTCGTCGAAGACTTGGCGGAAACGGTGGAGGGCCGAAAGGTTGTTTTCGATGGCTTTGGTGTAGTAGTCCTCGTTTTGGAGCACGGCGGCTTCTTTTTCGATTTCTTCTCGTTTGGTCTTGAGCTCGGCGATGTGTTGGCGGCAAACCTCGGGCTCAACCCCGTCCCCAATCGCCCGGAAGTAGTTCTGGATGCGTCGATCGATGTCGGTGAGCGTCTGCGTCAGTGCCTTCGGATCGGCACCGTAGAGCTGTTTACGCGCCTGGATGCGCTTGCGGACCGCCTGCTCGAGGGCGCGCCAGCCATCGGGATCACACAGCCGGGTGCGGATCGAATCGAGCACCAGGCCCTCGATCCAGGCCATGTCGATCGGAAGCGACTTACAAACGGCGGAACCCTTGAACAGATAGCCGCCGCAGTAGTAGGTCAGCGCGACCTGTTTTTCGCCGCGGTGGTTGGTGTATTCGCGCCTTCGGCCGACGAAGTTGTTGCCGCAATGCTCGCAATGGATCAGGCGTCCGAGCAGGTAATTCACCGGCCGGGCGGGGCTATCGTGGGCGGCAAAGCGACGGGTGACCGAGGCGTTTTTGCGTTGGTCGAACACTTCGCGGTCGATCGCGGCGGATGGGCGTTTCGAACGACCACCTGCTCGTCGTCGCGGACGGCAATCCGGCGGTCGCGGCCCTTCTTTTTGGTTTTCATCCATACGATGTCGCCGGGGATTCCCGAGTCAGCGGACCAGTCGTCATCGTCCCAGTGGGGGATGAGGGTGCAGGAGCGGAGGGTCACGGGGGGATGCGGGCGAGTACCCGGGCCGCACGTTGGGAACGAAGGCCGTTTTCATCAGCGTGGATACGCGCTAGAAGGCCATCGGCCGCGGGCCAGGCACGGTACTCGATCGCGGCCAGGACCGCCTCCCTGAGCGCGTCGCCTCCCTCGATGTACCATGCCTGTAGCTGCTCGAGGCCGGCCGGCGAGAGCTCGCGGGGGAACACACACGCGATCTGCCCGGCGGTGCGCACCCGGTCCGCTTCCGACTCAGCCCGACGCGCCGCGCCGAGTACCATGGGCGCGGAGACGTGTACGCCGAACCTCCCGATGTTCCAGGAGAGGTTTTCCAGGTCGGGCCCGACGAAGTCCAGGTACCGGCAGTCGAACGCTGGCTCCGAGTAGAACCCGACGGACGCCGCCTCCGGGGTGATCCAGCCGCATTCGGGCGACCGGCCGGCCACCCCTCCCACGGGTGCCGGCAGCCACCCGAGGCGCTCCGCGATCTCGTCGATCTGGGAGCGCCCGATGTTGGTACGGACAACAAAAGTCCACGAAACGGTCATATGACTCCCGCACGCTCGAGGAAGGCGTCGAGCCGTTTCTTGATCTCGGCCACGAGGTCGGAGTATTTCGGCGGGTCCTTGGATGTCCACTCGAAGGACCCGGTCGTCTTCAACCAGCGTTCGAAGTTCGCGATCTCCCGCGTGAGGCGGGCTTCCTCTGTCGAGCGCGTGGCGTTTCAGAACCAACCTAGATAATCTGTGCCAATTCTTCCACGGTGCCGAGGCCATGTTCATAGGCCGCTACGACTCGCTCGCGTAATGCCATCGTTTCGCCAACGCCATCCGATCCCGAAAGCTGGCGCGCTGATTCATCCATGGGTCGACTTTCGTTGGCTCGATCGCCTGGCCCGCTTCCGTTTCGGCTGGCTCGAGAATTCACGTCTCTGAACCATTCCGTCCTCGTGGCCCGAATCCGAATTCGACAGCAGCCGACGCCCGGCACCACAGATCACCGGCAGCTCAGCCGACACCGTCCAGGCCCCCAACAGCTCACGGGAATCCGTGTTCCCCCGGTCCAACACGGTCCACCACTTCGGAAGCCGCGAGGACCATCGGTTCTCGCGGCTTTTTTGCTTCCGGCCATCGTAAGCGCGCCAAACCGTCTCGACCTCGGGACTAGCGAAGCCCTCTGGGCGTTGCAACGGCTCGGCCCCCGGGGGCGAAGCGGGCACGCAATGCACCACAAACTGCAACACTTGGGGCTGATTCCGCACGGTATACCCCTGCGAAACTCGGAGAGAGAGCACCATGAGCCAACACCGCCTCGTCTTCACCCAAGCACCGGAGCGGAGGCACCTACGTCGCACGGCATACACCCTCAATTGGGACGTGGAGGAAGAGTACGACAGGGATCCGGTAACCGATCAACCCTACGAACTGGTGTTTGTAACCGGCGACCAACGGACGAAAATCAGCTACATCGAGGACCACATTTGCGAAATGCAATACCTCCTGTTTCGGGGTCGCGATATCCAGCGGGAGGCGGCGAAGGCCGCGAAGGCCTTCGATCTATTGGAACCAGCCGACCTTCCCGCTGCAGCACTGCCACCAGCCACGTCGGACCGGGCCCGCGCCACCCTGAGAGTGGGCCTGTGCGCAGCATACCTTCCAACCCAGGTGGTGGAGGAAGTGGCGGTGGCTGGCCTCCACGCCTCCGATCCGGACGTGCGGGCGGCAGCCGCCCTCGCCATCGCATACGCGGAGCGGTTCGATCTGGCGCCACTCCTTCGGGCCGCCGCCGAACGGGAGGAAGACCCGAAGGCGCGCAGGGAGCTTAGTCGGCTCGCGGCCCTAGCCTAGGCCGTCGCCAATCCACAAACGGGGCGTACGAAGGGTCGCCGCGGTCGGCACGACTCTTGCTTTCGTCTCTCCCAGGAGAGTTCGATGCTGCACCCCCAACTGCGCGCGTATTTCGACGAATACCTCTACTACCACCAACACGAAACCAACCGATTGACGCACAAAATCGCAATCCCGGTGATCGTGTTCCACATCCTGGCGATGCTCGACTGGATGCGGATCCCCTTTCTGCCGACGTTTTCGTTCGGAGGGATCAGTCATGGGCTGTCGGTTGGACACCTGTTTTTCGTCGGAACGGTGATTTGGTACCTCACCCTGAGCCCAAAGCTCGCCGCCCTGATGGCGATCGCCTTTGCTCCATGCTTTCTGATCAGCCCGTTCGTCCCCTGGTGGGCGGTGGTGGCCATTGCGGTGGTCGCCTGGACGGTTCAGCTCGCGGGACACGCCGTGTGGGAAAAACGCAAGCCGGCTTTCCTGAAGAATCTCCTCCAAGCCCTCGTCGGACCACTATTTTTCGTCGCACTGCTCACGGGAGACTACACGATAGAGGACGGCAAAACGCGTCTTGCGACCGCATGAACGGCGGACATGCGTGAAAAGACGCGCGTGTGCGCGATTTCACTCACGAGGCGTGGTAGCTCCGGCCAGAAGCTCCCGATCCTTCGCAAACGACTCGGCCAAAAAATCCAACACCAACCTCACCCGCGGCGTGTTTTTAAGATCCCCGTGAACCGTCAACCACAGCGGGTCCGAGGGCTCTCCCGCCATCGGAAGCCGCTGCAAACGCGGCTCCACATCGCC
>SYKL01000461.1 GCA_005797785.1 Pseudomonadota bacterium
AAAGCCAGATCGACCCGATACAATGTGGCTGCGGCAGCCAGGTACCGCGCCTGTGTGATCCGCTCAAAATCGCCGTACTTCAAACCGAGGCCCTGCACCACCGCCCGGAAGTCATCCACCTCGGTGATCTTCCTCGCTATCAGGTCGGCGTCCTTTTCGTCATTGCCGCTGAGTTGATCCTTGGTCAGCTTGGCATACGCAGGGTCCACTCCGAGGAATGCAGCCTCCGCCACGTATTGAATCGAGGTGCGCAGATCTCCCGCCCGGTTCGACGCGACCAACGCATCGAAGTCGGTCAGCAAACGCGCCATCAATGCGTCATGCTTCTTCGCGTTGTTTTGCTTCTTGTAAAGCTGAGCAAGGCGATACTCGGCAACCAAACCGTGTTCTGGATTCGTGAGGGCATACTTGCTCAAGTACCCCTCATAGAAAGCCACGGCCTTGGCGGCGCTCACCGCTTCCCACTGTTCACCGGCGCGGAAGTAGACATCTTCCACATCAGACCGCTCCGGGTACAGCCGGGCGTAGTCTTCAAAGCCCTTCGCCGCGCCCGCATTATCGCCAAGGCCAATCTTCAAGAAAGAAGCATTGTAGAGCGCATCTGCGGTGTTGGGATCGGCTTTAAAGTACTTGAGCAGCAGCTCGTAATAGGAAATCGCCTTGTCCAATTCGAAAGTGGACTCGTAGTTGGCGCCGATGCGGAAGTACAACCCCGCGGACGACGGATCGGAGGGGTACTGGCTTACATAGCGCTCAAAGAGTTCATTGGCTTTTTCAGGCTTGCCAGCGATGTCATAGCTGTTGGCCGCATTGTACAAGGCATCTTTCAGTACCTGAACATCGGCTTTGGGGTAGTCCCGTATAAACGTAAGAAATGCTTCAGCAGCCTCCTCCCGTTTGCCCGCTTCGATGTAGGCCATCGCCTGTTGGAAGGCCGCGCCCTGCTCAGCATTCTTGAATGCCTGGGTTCGACCGCGGGTATCCGCTGTATCAGGCCCCAACGGCACAGCCGAGAACCGTTTGGAGTACTCCCGGACTCGCTCCAAATCGCCCTCAGTCACGTAGGAATCGACGATAAGGCCGGCAGCGTACGACGCTTCCAACGACTTCGGCATTTGGTCGACAATCGCCAAAAGCTTAGGGCGGGCTTCGTCAAACCGATTGTGACGGAACAACATTTCCGCGACGACGTACTGAATCGGAGCCCTATTGACGGTCGCCAACGCCAACCAATCGGGTTGGTTCGGATCCGTTTGCGGCGCGAAAGTGTGGCCGAGAACCTCACTTGCCGACTGGGCGAAAGCCTCGTGATGAGGAGACAGTGCGTACACCGTGATCGGCTTGCCGGCCACCGAAGTGTAGGTACGCTCGGCGGAAGCATCCGCAGGAAGGGCATTTATCGGACCGTGCAGCGAAACCGCGACCTCCTGGAGTGACCGCATGCGCTGATAGACCGAGCCATCTCCAAAGTTGTGGTTCTTTCTGCTCCGGATGAGCGCCTCATATTCTGGCGCGGCAGCGGCATAATCCTTTCCGCGGTAGAGCGTATCCGCCAGGTACCACTGCATCTGGAAGTAGTCGTCGGAAATCGGGAAACGTTCGAGGTACTCTCGGAACTTGGCCGCGGCCATACGGTAGGCCTCAGCGTCTCCGGTGGCGTCGGCGGTCTTCCGGTATTCGATCGCGACGTCGGCCAGCGATTCCTCGATGAACCCTCGAGCAACCGCGAGCGCTTCGGGATTGTTGCGGTTCTCGATCCACCATCCCGACTTGTCGTTGTACTTTTCGGTAAGTTCGATACGCGCCAAGGCAGACGCGGCAGGATCGCGATTCAATCCTGAATTCAGCAGCTTCACAACCAGCATCTGAAACTGGGGATTGTCTCCCTCATTTTGCCAAGGCGCCAGCTGCAACCGACGGTAAACCGGAACCGCCTGTTCGAATCGGCCATACTTGGTCAACACGTCGCCAAGAGCGATGTACACCGCCCTTTGATACTTCTTTTCTCCGCCGATCGAAGCGAAATAGTCTTCGGCGATCTCCAAAGGCTCCCGCCCCTGCTCCTCGCCCATGTCGGCGAACGAAAACGCCATAAATCGGGTGGCGTCGGGCGCATACTCGCTTCGTTTTCCCGTGTCGACGAACAGCTGCTCGGAATAGTCGAGTAGTCGAGCGAACAATGCCAGGGCGGTGGCGTCGGGCGCGTCGCCGTCGCGCGGCTTGTCGTACACGTCCAGCTTGTAGTACGCCCAAGCGAGCTGGTACATTGCATCCGAATAGAGGCGCGATTCCTTGCCTTTTTTGTAGACCTGCCAATATTCGGCGATGGACTCTTCGAACCGGCTCTCCTCGAAAAGGAAGTTGCCAATATTCAAATGGGCATCGTCCGCCAACGGCGAATTGGGTGCAACGGCCAACAGTTGTTCAAAGGTCCGCCTCGCCGCCACATCGTCGGTCTGTTCGGCGTTGGGTTCCTTGTAGACAAAGGCCAGCGAATACAGGGCACCGTCTAGGAACTCATACCGTTTCTCGGGCGGCTTAAGCAGATTGTCCGCGACGATCTCTTCGTACAGTTGCACCACTCGAGCCAAGTTCATTTTTGGATCGGGCGGAAGTTCTTCCAGACGATTTTCTTCATCGAGCTTCTGGTAGAGCTCTTCATACGCAGCTTTTTCCACCAGCCACTGCTCTGAGGCGACCTCCCAATGCAACTCAGCCAGTCGAAACCGGATGTGGTTCGCGTAGTCTGCCTTGGGATAACGCCGAAGAAAGTCCTCGAATTTTGCGATGGCTGCAGTTCGCTGAAGCCCCTCCGCGTCCTCGACCACCCGAATCAGGGCATCATAGCCGGAGGACAGTTTTTCTCGCTCTGCATCGGCCTGAGCCTCCAACACCTCACGGGTGTCAAGCTCCAGCGCTCCCATCCGACTTTCAAAGCGGTCTTTTGCCTTCCGATATGCTTCCAACTCATTGGTGTCCACCGTCAACGGTGCCGCAACGGCGCCACCGGAGACCGTCAGCGCACACCACAACCAACTCCTTACGCTCAAGGCCCGCGTAAAACCTCGCCAATGCACTGTCACTTCCCGCCCCCGGTGCTGACTGGGGGGAGCTTTTCACGAACTCGGTCGTAGCGTGCTTCCAACGCATCTACGAGCGCACTCTTCCGCAGGAGTAAATCCTCCCGCTCGCTCGCTAATTCGAGTTTCTGCGCCCAGTACACATCCACAATGCCAATGTCGGCGCGCAACACCGAGTCCGAGAAAAACCCGTGCAGTCGCCGGAAACCGGCCTGGGTCAGCTCTACGGCAATCACGTCGGACTCAGACGACGTCGTGGACAACTCTCGCCGTTGGTCCGCAACTTGGCCGGCCTCGAGCTCCAGTCTCTCGCGAATACGCGTGAGCTCAGTCTTCTCGTACTCGTTAATCCGCGACTCTAAGCCAACAAATCCCTTTGTCAGCGAATCCAAAGAAGAGTGAGCCTTGTCGAGGCGATCGGCTATCCCCGCATCGCTCGCCTTCAACCGCGTCCTTGCCGAGAAATAGCCTGCCCGAATGACGGCAACCTCGTCATCAATAAATCCCGTCCCCCCCTGCAACGACTCAAGCCCCTTGGTCCGATCGCGCAAAGTCTCGCGCCGCTTACGGAATTTCTCCAGATCACCGCGCTCACTGGCCGACAACGAACTCCACAACCAATCTTCCTCGGTCTTCAACAGTCCCACGCGCTGCTGGATCAGCATTCCACGCAACGAACCCACATCTGCGCGCATGCGCGCATACCCACCGATGCCGGCTCCGCGGTCCAGGATTCCGTCGATGTCCGCCACCAACTGTTCCGACACGGACACATTGTCTTCTTGACGTTCGATCTCCCGTTGAACGCCGATCGCCTTTCGAATCTCCGGGTCGGAAATCATCATGGCCAAAGCATAGGGAGGAACGGTTGGATCCGGAGTCGACACTCCATCGAAGAGCACCAACTGATCAAAGTAGGTGCCAGCCTCATGATTTTCCGCTCCCAAAACCGCGAAACGGTCGCGGATAGGAGTGTAGTCCTTGATAACGCTATCGAACGTCTGGATGGCCAGTCCGTGATCGCCGCGCTTCATGTGCAGCTGGCCTTCCAAAAGGCGTAACTGAGCGGCATATTGGTGTTCAGGGTAGGCCAAGAGGAAAATCTCGACGCTACGGAGAGCTTCTGCGTAGGCCTCTTGTTTGATGAACGTCCACACGTTCTCGTACAACTTGTCGGCAAGATAAGGGGAATCTCCCCCAATGCGACCATAGTAATCTGCCGACTCCGCAAACTTGCCCTGCTCGTAATGTATACGCGCCAACGCCAACAATGACAAGTCCAACAGCTCGCGGTCCTCCATCGAATCGACCGAAAGCTCGGGAACCTCTTTGAAATACGCAATGGCTTGCTCGAGGTCGCCCTCCACCACCATCACCGTGCCCAAGAAGTACCGCGCCTTTGCATAAAGCGGACTCTCCACCGGTATCGACAAAAATTCCGACTTCGCCCGAGCATAGTCCTTCTGCTTGTAAAAGCTCTTCGCGACCGAATACGTGATCAGGTCGCTCGCTTTTACGGTCCCTCGCACAATCTCCCGGTCGTAGGCCTCCCGAAACCGCTCCGTCTGACCGCTCGCGGCGTACAGCTCCAACAGTCGCCGAACCGCATCATCATGGAAGGGATGCTCTCGATCGTCAACGACAACGCGATAACGAGCCTCCGCCGTATCAAAATTCCCCAACATATACAATGACTCGGCCAGATACCATTCTGCGTCGCGGTGAAGTCCCGCATCTGCGAGCGCGCCGGTGGTCACCAATGCAAAAAAACCCTCGGCGGCCGGCTGATATTCACCCACCATGTACTCGTACAAATGCTCCTCAAAACGACGCATCGCCTGCCGGTTGGACAAAAAGCCCTTCCCAGGCACCACCGACGCGTCTAGAGCATCCGCTCGGGTATGAAGGGCAGTAATATCCGCCTCAGCACGAGTTAATCGCGCTGGGACCGAATCCGCCGCGTGCGCCACCCCTGTCGCCCACCACGTGGCGATCAGGGCGAGCCACGTTGACCGAGTCAACGTCATTCGGGATCTTCCTTACCTTCCGTCGTTTCCTCATACTTCACGAACGGACGCTCAACGAAAGTCCGCAGCAAGCCGCCTCGTTCCTCCGCTACCACACGAACGATCGTCTTGTGGTCCTCATCGACGCGGAATGAATAGCTGGACTGTACTTTAAATGAATAGGTCGTCAAATAGGAGAAAACCCCAAGTCCATTGCCGCGAAGAACGAAACTGACTTCCACTTTGTGGTTGCCCGGGGGCAACGCCTGCTCCAAAACCAGGATCTCACGCTCCTCATCCAAGCTGCCTTCGGGGTCCACTCGGCTCAGAACGCTTTTGCCGTCCAGAAAATACTCGATCGATTCGAGGGTGTACGCCGGGCCCATCCGATTTTCGTGAAAAATCACCACGCGCGAGCCGACGGTGTCCCCTTCGAGCACCAATTCTCGTAGCAGCTGCAACGTGGCCTTGGAACGAAATACCCGCTCCTTTACCGTATTGACGTCCTGCTCGACCGTGCGAAGCTCCCGATGCAGGCTCCCTTCGGATGGCTCTGCGGAAGCTGTCCCTTCGCTCGGAGAAACCGGCACTTCGGCCACGGAAGTGCCCGGATCGGGCACAGACGCCGGCTCCTGCGCGAACGCGAGCGTCCAAACGCACATCGCAAACAGCGGAAGTACCCCCCACCACGCTCGGCCGATCATCCGCATCTCCCGGGCACGCCCGCCCGAACGCACGCCCCACCACGCCCGTTATATCGCCAGCGCGCAACGCTTGTCAAACGGCGCGAATCCTCGACAGTACTAGTCTTCCCCGTCATCGCCCGCTTCGGTGCCTTGGACCACCTCTGGAGTCGGTGTACCCGACGAGAACATTCGGCGCGCAAAGCGATCATGCAGACGTTTGACCACGGAGGCGTCCCCGCGGATGCCATTGACCATGAAGGAGAACGCATAGACTTGGCCATCCGCCGCCTCCAAATAGCCCACTAGGCAATGAACGCCGTCGATGGTGCCCGTTTTTCCGCGCAGTCGGCCCGGATCTTCCGAGAGGCGACGCCAGAGTGTCCCGTCTTGGCCGGCGATCGCCAATGAGGCCTTAAATTCGCTTCCAACGCGCTGATTGTTCGACATGTCGACCAGGACCGCCGTAAACACCGACGGCTGTATCGTCGACTCCCGGGTGAGCCCGCTTCCATTGCGAAGCTTCGCCATGTTCGAACCCACTCCCAGCGAATCCAAATAGGCCTGAATGGTCTTGATGCCCCCCTCAGTTGTACCAGGAAGTCCCTGGGTTTCTGCGCCAACGGTCCGCAGCACTTGTTCTGCAATAAAATTGTTGGACTGTTTGTTCATCTCAGCCAAAATCGACGACAAAGCGGCCGAACGGTGTGCGTAGAACAGCTGGCCTTTCGCCGGCGCACCTCCTCGAACGTGCTTGCCCTTGACCGTGATCCCGTTGTTCTTCAGGATCTCCTCCATGGCGGCCATAAAATGGGCGGTCGGATCCACCACGGCGCGCCGGTAGCGCTCGGTGCCCGAGTCCATCGGCATGGTGCCCGTGAGCGTGAATTTCAACGTATGATCGTCTTCATTGACTTCGCGCTCGATCCGCAACGTGCGCCGGGTACCCTTGGCGGTGGTCAACACCTTGTTTTCGATCTCAATGTAGGACGATGCTGGAACTTCAAGGCCAATTCGTGCGGACTTGCCGACCTCGCCACCCGGTCCGACCACAAATCCGACCAGATTGTTGTTGACCGATAAGGCTCCCAAGGTCGGGAAGTAGGAGGGACCATTTTCGAGGTCGGACTCCTTTTCCCAACCGGGAATAAGGTAGTTGACGTCGAGAAAGCCCTCGTCGTACACCACGTCGCCGTCGATTTCGGTCAAGCCGGCCAGCTTCAGGTCGTTGACCATCTTAAAGAGCGTTTCAAGCTCGAGGGTGGGGTCTCCATGACCCCGGATGTACAGGCTCCCCTCAAGGACCCCTTTGGCATCCATTTTGACATCATCGTCGACGTAAAAATCCGTTGAAAAGCGATAGCTCGGCCCCAATTCCCGCAAGGCCACAGCCGCCGTCAACACCTTCATCGTCGACGCAGGAATCAAGTCCCGATCGGGATTTCGAGCGAAAACTTCCTCGCCCGTTCGAACATTGACCACCTGAAGGCCAACCTGACTCGTACGAAACAAGCGATCTTCGGCGATGGGGGCAAGCAACTCTTCCAGCGAACCCGTTGGCGCGGCCACCGCCCGCCCTTGGCCGCCCTGCGGCCCCTCCGCAAGTGCCGGCGACGTTACCGCTACAAAGCCGATCATTAAAGCGGCCACTACGGGAAACAGACGTGCTACTGGCGTCGTTTGCATGGGGATTTCCAGGGGAGAGCGGGCGGGGTTGGGGGGTGCCCCAGAGAGGGGAACCGCGACCAACTCCACTATATTCCATTGTACGCGATGTTTGCAGCAGGTCTTCAAGAATTACGGTGCAGGGCCCATCCGAAAACGATCACCCCGACAAAAAAATAGCCACACAGGTTTGCTTTGCTCGCTTCCTGGCGAAGGTTCACCGAACGTGGAACACTCTGGAGTAAGGAGCGGCGATGATCTGGTGGGGCGCTTCATTTTGCGTGCAACTGGCCGCAGGGCAAGAATTGGGCCTCGATCGCCCAATCATCCCAGGCGCGAGCATCGCTGCCGAAGACGGTCCTGGCAGCCTTTGGGTGAACCCCGCAAACATGGCGTATGACCCGGACCTTCGGTACGGGCTGTACGTGCCGTTCATGGTCGGGAAAAACCCACAGGCCGTCGCCGGTTCCGCCGGCATCGGTGGGCTTTCGGTCGGCGTGCAAAATCAGTCGGAAGACGAGGAACACAGCAATTGGTCGCTGGACTATGCCACCAGCATCAAACTCCCACAGCGCGTCTCCATCGGAGCTCGCGCGGGCTGGCACCTCATCGACTCCGGCAGCAACTACGTCACGTGGGACTTCGGGCTTTCTTGGCGCCCTATCCCCTGGTTTGGCGTGGGTGCGGTGTTTCGTAATGCAGGGTCGCCCTCGCCTGACGCGGCCAGCGCCACCGGTTTCGGAGTTGCGTTGCGGCCTTTTGGCAGAACGGTGACGCTCGGAGCGGACTACCTGCACACCTTCGGCGAGGCCTCGGACGATCGAATCACCGGCACTCTCCGCGTTCGCCCTACCAAAGGGCTCTACCTGCGCGCGAGCGCCGACACCCGCGGCACCTTCGGGGGCGGCGTCGAGTTCTACTTTGGACGCGTCGGCGTCGGCGGATTCGCCGCGGTGAACGACGGGGATGTCGGCATCACGGCATATGCGGGCAACGACGAACCCGGCGAAACTCTCATTCGCGGCGGATCGCGCATTCCGGTGTTGACGCTCGATCACGTCCCGCCCTACCAAAGCTCTGCATCGCTCTTCGAACCTGCGGAAACGACCTGGGTAGAGACACTCCAACGGCTGCGCGAAGCGGAGACCGACCGCAGCGTTCGCGGCGTCGCGTTGGTGTTTCGGGGCGCGCCCCTGTCTTGGGCACGCCGTACCGAGCTTCGTCAGCGCATTTTGGCATTGCAGGCCGCCGGAAAGCCTTGCCTCGCCTATCTGCATGGTTCAGCGACGACTGCCGACTACTATGTGGCCTCCGCCGCCACTAAAATCATGGTCCATCCGACTACCGACATTCAGTTGACCGGGATCCGAGCCGAACTCACCTACCTTCGGGGCGCTTTCGACCTCGTAGGCGTAGAACCCCAATTTGTTCGACGTTCGGAGTACAAGAGCGCCGTCGAAGCCTACACTTCGACCGAACCCTCCGCGGCATCGTTGGAACAGACCGAAGCCTGGCTCGATGATCTGCACCAGACACTGTCACAGGCCATTGTGGAGGGCCGACACGTCGATCCGGAAAAAGTGGCGGCATGGATCGACGGCGGGCCCTGGACGGTCCGTGAGGCGGTCGAACAGGGCATGGTCGATGGGGTCCTCTACCCCGATCAACTCGACGACGAGCTCGCACGGATGCACGGAAGGCGCGTTCGGCCGTTGCCACTGGAGAAGATGCCCCGCCCCATCTCCGGCTGGAAAGCGAGCTCCCAGGTGGCGGTCATCAACATCGAGGGGACCATCGTTCCCGGGCATTCGTCCGAGGGTGGGCTCCTCTCCAGCCAAACCACCGGATCGGACACCATTCGCGACATGATGGAGCGCGCTCGCCTGGATGGCCAAGTCCGCGCCGTGGTCCTTCGCATCGACAGCCCCGGCGGATCGGCGTTCGCATCGGATGAAATCCACCGCGGCATCAAACGGCTGAAAGCGGCAGGAAAACCTGTCGTTGTCTCCATGGGAGGGGTCGCCGCCTCCGGTGGCTACTATGTTGCGACCGGGGCCGACGCGATCTGGGCCGAACCGTCCACGATCACCGGCTCGATCGGCGTGTTTTCGGGCAAGATGTCCGTTGGAGGCCTGTTGGACCGGGTCGGGGTCAGCACCGTCACCCTCAACCGCGGCCGAAATGCCTCGATCGACTCCAACACTGAGCCTTGGGATGCCGTTCAAACGGCGCGAATGCAAGCGCTCGTCGATCACATCTACGAGGACTTCAAGAAGAAGGTCGGCGAAGGCCGCGGCCTCACGCCGGAACAGGTCGAGGAAGTCGCGAAAGGGCGCGTTTGGACCGGTACCCGGGCAAAGGAGGTCGGCCTAGTGGACGACCTGGGCGGCCTCACCGACGCGGTCGACGACGCGCGACAACGGGCGGGGATCCCCATCCATCGAACAGTAGAGTTGGTGACCTACACCCCGGCAGGGACGCTGATCGATGCACTGTCGCCGATGAAAATGCGATCGCCGGTGCTGCGGGCGACCGTAGGACGGGTGCCGATGATCGCGCAAATGGCAGGACCTAAACTCGATCTCCCGGAGCACCTCTTCGCTGATTCTTGGTCCCCCCTGTTGACGGTTGCCCGATATCCCGAACAAGTGTGGATGATGGATACCGAATTGGTCAATGTGGATGTCCGCTGATCGCTGGGCCAACGTCCGCATTTTGGTGGTGGACGACGACAAGGCCGTTCGCACGACCCTGCAGGTCTTGCTCTCCAAACGCGCCTTAAAAGTGGTGACCGCGACCAACGCGGATGAAGCATTGGAGCTACTCAAAGCCGAAGAATTCGACCTGGTCATCACCGATGTGAAAATGCCCGGACCTTCGGGCCTGGATCTGCTGCAACAAATTCGGGAAAGTTCCGCCGATCTCCCGGTGATCGTTATGACCGGCAACGGCACTGTCTCAGACGCGGTCGCCGCGATGAAGGCGGGCGCCTCGGACTACGTGCTCAAGCCCATCGAAAAAGACAATTTGTACGTCATTCTCGGCCGTGCAATCGAAACCCGAGCGATGCGGGCCGAACTGGTCCAGCTCCGGCGCCAAGTGCAGCGCGGATATGGTTTCAAGGACATCATCGGGACCACGCCCATCATGCAGCG
>SYKL01000462.1 GCA_005797785.1 Pseudomonadota bacterium
CGTGGAGTTTTACTTCAACAAGCTCAAACAATACCGCAGAGTCGCCACTCGCTACGACAAGAATGCCTCGCAGTTCCTTGGCTTTGTGTTGGTGGCGTCAATTCGGATATGGTTGATCTGATTTTGAAGACAGGCCCTAGTGCTCAAAAAGGGTGGAGGTCAGGCGCGGGGGTGGATCCATTGTGCGATCTCGGGATATCCCCCTTTGAGATAGAGCTCTGCGATGTCTGCGCGCAGTGAGCTTCCAAACCCGCCTTCGAGGCACGCGAGGTCCAAGCGATGCGCCGCGCGATCCAGGGGCAGTCGCTCAGGATCTTCCGCCAATCTACGATAATGATCGACAGCGGCTCCGATGTCGCTCCATCCGGCCATTTTCCCGATCGGCTCGATGGGGTGCCCAAACGTCCATAATGGCTCGTGCAACGCAGCGCGCGCGCAGTCCCGCGCTTCGGCGTATTTGCCGAGCCGATGAAGGAGCATAGCACGAAATGCCGAGGGGCGTCCCCAGCTTTCGGGGTTCTGGCAGGCGCGCTCGGCGGTGATCAGGGCAGCGTTGAGGTCGCCTCTCTCCAAGTGTGCTTCGACAAGCTCTTCGAAAAACGACCAACTAACACCGACTTGGGTGAGAAGATAGGCGTTGAGAGGCAGGCCCGACTGGCGAACGGTACCCGGTTCGTAAAGAGGGCTCGCGCGGTTGCAACTTTCGAGCAGTCCATCGAGCGGCTCGCCTCGAACGTCGCGGGTGGCGAGTTCGCGATGCAAGAATTCGTCGGTGGAACGAGCGATCCGTTCCAATTGTGTGCCGCTGGTCCGCACCAGAGGCAGCGGCATGGAATCGGGTGCGGTCGGCCAACGTAAGAAGCCTAAGATAGAACCGGAGAACTCGCGAGCGATGGGGACGACAAGCGGGTGTAGGTCTTCCACCACCGGAGCCCACTCGATGTCTCCGCTGGCGAGTAACGCCAAGAGAGCATCCAGTCGTTCAGGCGGAGAAACGGCCGCTTTCGTAAGCGACCGTCGAACGCTTGGGGCGGAATCCACTACAGGGCTTCGCCGACCAGAGCCAAACCGACGACTTCGCCGCCGAAGCTTTTCGCGCCTTCTCCGGCGACTTGAGCGGCTTCCCCGAGCCCGGACGCGAAGGCATAACGCACGACGATCTCGTTGCGAACGCGGAACTCAAGCTTCCAGGCGCTTTTCGTCTGCCCGCCTTTGGCCGGGGGGGAGACAGCGTCGGTGCGGCGTCGAGGTCCCGTGTAACCGGCGATATTGTATTTCTTTCGGTATGCGGCAATGGTGCGAATGCTGGCGCCGGTCCGGTCGGCGACCTCGGCGTCGGGGATCTTCCCTAGCAATTCACGGTGTTCGTCCAGGACGCGCTCCTTGGGGCCTCGACGACCGGGAGCGCCGGCCGGCACTGCCGGACCGGTCTGGGCAGCCGAGTTTCCTGGACCCTCGCCGAGAAACCAACGGGTGCCTCGGGTCTGCCCGGTGCGGTACACCTCGCCTCGGGACTCCATCTGCATCAATTCATTGCGTACTTGCAATTGAGCGATTTCAAGAGCGTCGGCGATCTCGGAGGTTTTTTCGCCAGGCGACTTGGTGACTTGAGCGAGAATCGACTCGCGCAGACCTACCCCTGATGCTCGCTTTCCCTTGCGTTTTGCCTTACCCCGTGGCATTCGATTCTCCATTTTGACTCGTGGGCAGCCTTTATCGAAACCGCGTGATGTCTGCAACGCCAGATTTCATATTTCGTTGGTGCGACGGTATAGCTGCGGATTCAATACGGTTTCTGTGAACTCCGCTAGGTTGCAGACTCTGCGGCAAGGACGGTCAGAATGCAGTCCTCCGCGATCGAGCAGCACAGCCTGTAGCCCCGCAGCGGCGGCACCAACGATGTCAATGTGGTAAAAATCGCCAACATGGACGGTCGTTTCCTTGGACGCATTGGCAAGTTGTAACGCCAAATAAAAGATGGCGGGCGAGGGTTTTTCTACGCCAACCACGCCCGAATCGATCACCTCAAAGAACTGATGACGGAGCCCAACCCGCGTCAGGAGGTCGGCCACCGTACCATTGGCATTGGACACCACCACGCACCGGCGCCCCGCGCGGTTGAGCGCTGTCAGCGCGTCGAGGGCATCAGGAGCCACCGAGTCCCAAAGATTGTGAATCGCATGCTGAGCCTGTAATTCGGCTAGAATGTGCGGCAGCGTTTCGGGGGTAATCTGCAGGCCGGCGAGTTCAAAGGTCCGTGAAAAGAAACGGTACCACCTTTGTTCATCGTTGGTTGAACCGATGAGGTGTCGATCATCCAGTTCACGATTGCACAGCAGCTCCGCGCGGCTCAGATCCGTGACGGCAAATGCAATGTTATGACTGGTGAGGACCTTCCCAACGCGCATCCAATTCGGGTGCACCAAAACGCCGCCAGCGTCGAAGAAAACGGTTTCAATATCGGGCATTGGCCGAGCAGACCTCCGTATGGAGCATAAGACCGCTCACGCGGGGCGTCCAACCGGTTCGCGCGCTGAAGCTGCATATGCAAACTAGAATTCGAGACGCCGTCTTGCATGTGCGTGACGCCACAAGCTACAACGGCCCCACAGGGAGTTTCATGGCAACCGATTCGCAGAAACGCAGCCAAACTCAAGCCATTGCGCGCCTGCGGCCGGTACGCCGATCGGGTGCCCATCAGGCCTTCCTTGCGAGTTTTGCAGGTTTGATCGCACTCTGTGCGCTGTTCATGATCTTGTGCACCGGCCTGAGCGTCGGGGTGAGCTTTTGGGCAGCGCCGGGTATCGCATTGTTGTCGGCCATTCTTGCAGTTGTTTGCTGCATTCCGTACTTCGCGATTTTGATGTGGCTCGATCGCAATGAGCGGGAGCCGATCCTTCTTGTGTTGTCGGCATTCGCCTGGGGTGCGGTGATGGCGACAGGCATTTCAGCCCTGTTCAACGATACTTTTCAAGCGTTCTCCACCGCGGTGCTTCAAGACGAAGGGATGGCCGGCATGTTGACCGCCAGCATCTCCGCACCCTTCATCGAGGAAACCAGCAAAGCGGCGGCATTGCTCGCGATTTACCTGTTTTTCCATCGGTATTTCGACAACGTACTCGATGGCCTGTTCTATGGAGGCATGGTCGGGTTGGGCTTTGCGTGTTTCGAGAACTTTTTATATTACACCACGCAGGGCAGCGTCCCAGAAGTGCTGGTGTTGGCGATTCTCCGTGGGGTTTTGACCGCCGCTGGCACGCACATCTGCTTTACGGCAATCACGGGCATTGGATTTGGATTGTTTCGGGTGCTTCGCCGAGGTGTGTGGCGTTGGTTGTTGCCGCCAGCGGCTTGGATGGTTGCCATGTTGGCGCATTTTTCGTGGAACACTTTCATGCCGTTCTTTGGTAACGAAGGGGATTCTCTGGGCACCACTTTGTTGGTGTCGGTGCCTGCCGCGGTGGTGGTACTGCAATGGCCGTTCTTGATTGCGGTGGGGGTGATTGCAGTGTGGTCGTCGATCCACGAGCGAGCGATCATCCAGAAGTACCTGAGGGACGAAAATGGGGTTGATCCGCTAGAAGTTCTGCGTTTGGTTCCGTGGCGGCGGCGGTTGTTTCACCAGCTGAAGCTGCTGTTTTCCGGGAGGGTGGGGCAGTGGTGGCGCCAGGGAACGAGAAATGATCGCCTTATCCGCCTGGCTTTTGAGAAGTGGCACATGGACCGGGAGACGAGCACCGGGCCCGCCCAGGATGGACAGGCACACGCCGCAGAAATCTTGACACTGAGGGAGGAATTGTCCGCACTGAAGGCTGGTAATTCTCCTTCGTAGTTTTTAGCGCTGCCCGCACTGGTTTCTGAAAGATCGAGGCTGTATCGTGGTGTGGGGAGTGCCATGCGCTGGACGATTTTTGTCGCTTTGATGGGCTGTACGGCCGCGGGGTCAAAGGATCTCGATGGCGATGGCGAACCCGCTTCTGTCGACTGTAATGACCTCGACATCGCGGTTGGTGAACCTTCGTCCTGGTTTATTGACGCGGACGGCGACGGCGCCGGCGACGCAAACTCGGTGCAAGTGGCCTGCGATGCTCCCGAAGGGCACGTTCCCGCGGCGGGTGACTGCGATGATGCCGATCCGAGCGTCTATCCCGACGCGATCGAGGCGTGCAATGCGGTCGACGACAACTGTGATGGCATTGCGGACAATGGGGTTCAAAAGGTTCTCATGTTCGAGGACGTGGACGGTGATGGGTACGGGATTCCGGCCGGCGCTCGGGAGGCGTGCCCCGGGGAGGAGGGTTGGACCGATGTTGCGGGGGACTGCGACGACACCAACGGCGACGTACATCCGCTGGCGCCGGAAACCTGCGATGGCATCGACGAAGACTGCAATGGCGTGCGCGACGATGGAGCGATTGACGCCGGAATATGGTACGCCGACGCCGATGGTGACTCGTACGGAAATACGGACGTTTGGGCACTTTCCTGCGGCGCGGTGGAGGGCTATGTCGAAAACGGCACCGATTGCGACGACGGCGTGGCGACGATTCATCCGGCCGCCGAAGAAGTATGCAATCTCGTAGACGACGACTGCGACGAATCCATCGATGACAACGCGAGCGATGTCTACACTTGGTATGAAGACGCCGATGGCGACAGTTATGGGGATAGCAGCGCCACGGTGGAGGACTGTGCCGCGCCAGACGGCTACGTGGCGGTCGGCGAAGACTGCGACGATGGCACGAGCGCGATCAGTCCCGAAACCGTGTGGTACGCCGACGCGGATGGGGACGGTTTCGGATCCTCAGTAGCAAAGTTGGTCGCTTGCGACCCGCCCAATGGGTATGTGAGGGTGGCGTCGGACTGTGACGACTCCAGTGTGGCGCGCCACCCCGGTGCCGCGGAGGTATGCAACGGTGCCGATGACGATTGTGACGGGGTGATGGACGGGTCAAATGCCACCGATGCGGTGACATGGTACCGCGATGCGGATGGCGATAGTTACGGTGACCCTGGTATTTTTGGCCGTTCCTGCGCCGCGCCTGAAGGTTTTGTGTCGATTGGCGACGACTGCGACGACGCCGCCGTGTCGGTCAACCCGGGCCAAATTGAGGTTTGCGACGAACAGGACAACGATTGCGACGGCGATCAGGATGACGACGATGTGGACGTCTCTGGGATTCCCATTTGGTATGTCGATGCGGATTCCGATGGGTATGGTGGGTTGGCATCGAAGATCCAGTGCGAAGAACCTGTCGGATATGTGTCGGAGCCTGGGGATTGTGATGACGGTGACGGGTTTGTGAGTCCTGGCCGTGACGAACACTGCAATGGTTTTGACGACGATTGCGATGCTCTGGTAGACGGCAATGACCCCTCTAATCTGGGCGATGACACATGGTATGCAGACGCCGACGACGATGGGTACGGCACGCCAGAAGCGGTTCTGGTGACGTGCATTCCGCCGTCGGGTTGGAATTTGTCGGCGGGGGACTGTGACGATGCCGATGCCGACGTGAATCCGGATGCGACGGAAGTCTGCAATGACGGTGTTGACAATGATTGTGACGGTTCCGCGGGACCGTGTTCGCCGGCGGGAAGTTCGGTGATCACCGATGCTTTTGATGCGCGTTGGAATGGCACGGCATCGACGGATAAAGCCGGCGACCGGATATCGGACTATGCAGATGTCAGTGGAGATTCGATTTCAGAGTGGTTGATCAGCGCTTTGGAAGCGGATCGAACTGGCGCAAGTGGTGCAGGGGCAGTGTATGTCGTCCCGGGGACCGACCTAGGCACCTTCTCGTTGTCCACCTCTCGGGCGATCTGGCAAGGACCCACGGCTTCCGCCGGCTTTGGTGCAGCGTTGGACGGCATCGGCGACTGGAACTCGGACGGTTTTGCAGACATCGTGGTCGGTTCTACCAAAGTGGATGATGGTGGCACCGATTCGGGCGCCGTATATGTGCTTTCGGGGACGACCACGGGGACGACGGTGGTGTCCGCAGGTACCGCGATCGCGATTTTCCGCGGCGAAGACGCCAGCGACAATGCGGGTACGGGGGCTTCGTCCGCAGGCGATGTCGATGGAGACGGATTTGAGGACCTGTGGATCGGTGCGCCGGGCGATGATCTTTCGGTGTCTTCCGTCGATCGTGGAGCGGCCTACCTGATGTTTGGGCCGGTGGCGGGTACTTTGGACCTCGGCCTTGCGGATGTGAAGCTGGTGGGCGGGGAAGCCGGCGATGGCGCGGGGACGGTGGTTCGCGGCGGGGTTGATGCCGATGGGGACGGCATCCCGGACGCACTGATCGGAGCTCCGAAGGAAGGTTCCAGCGACCGTGGGTCGGTGTACCTGGTCACCGACATCGCGGGTGCAGCGGGCGCTTCCAGCTTGGACACCGGCGCGGTTCGCATGTCCGGCGTCGAAAGTTCGGGTTACGCAGGAACTTCGGTCGATTTTGCTGGCGACGTCAACGACGATGGGTACGAGGATTTTGTGATCGGTGCTCCGAGCGCGATCTACTACCAACGAGGGCAGGCGTATGTGGCGCTTGGGCCGGTAGAAAGCACCCTGTACCTGGAAGACGCTGACGCGATTTTCGAGGGCGAGGCGAACTACGACTACGTGGGAAGCTCGGTTTCGGCCGCGGGTGACATCAACGGCGACCAGGTGGATGACGTATTGATTGGTTCCGACGGGTACAACAGCTACCGTGGTCGGGCGGTGGTCGTCTTGGGTCAGATTCCGCTCGGCCGCCAGATGTTGACGGCGGCGGCGGATGTGGCGTGGACGGGGGCTTCCACCTACGACTACCTGGGGTCAACCGTCGGCGGGGTAGGGGATGTCAATGGGGACGGTCGCTCGGACATCGCCATCCAGGCACCATCGATGACGACGCCCTCCACCGATGCGGGCTCGATCTTCTTGATTCTCGGCCAGGGGTTGTAAGCAATGCCCTTTTCGTTTGTCCTCTTTCTCGGTGCCGCGTTCGCTGAAACCCCGGCGGAAGTGCCCGATCCGCGTTCCGTATCGGTATGGATCTCCGACACGGCGCGCATGGTGGATGAGGAGACCGAGCGCCACCTCAATCGCGTGATGGAGCGGATCCACGACCAACTCGCGTCCGAGTTCTTGGTGGTCACGGTGACATCGGCTGCTCCGGAGGGGGATGCTTTTGCGGAATTGCTTTTGGAGCGCTGGAAGCTGGATGTTCCCGGCCAGAGGGTGGCCTTGTTGGTGATGGTCGCCGAGCCTCCGTCCATTCGGGTTGCGGTATCGCCCGCATGGCAAGGGGTTTTTGACACGTCCTGGCAGGAGGGCGCCAACGCGCGCCTGCTTCGAGCGATGGAAAGCCAGACGGTCAGTGTGGAACTTGAAGCGATGGTTTCCGAGGCTGAGGGACGGGTTCGGCGCTCGCAATTGGGCGCTCCTCCACCGGAGGAGGAGCAGTTTGAAATTGGATCGGTGCCTCCCGTGACACCGGCGCCTCCGCAGCGAAGCTGGCTTCCTTTCGCGGGTGCGGGCGGAGTGCTGGTACTGGGCGGGGCGGTGGGCGCTTTTGCATGGAGCCGGCGTCGCCGTTGCCCCCGTTGCGCGGTTCGCATGGAAACGGCACCGGCCGATCCGCCCGTTGAAAATCTTGGATACCGCGTGGACGCCTGTGGGGCGTGCGGCTACGCGCGGTTGGTCGAGACCCATGCTGAAGCCTGCCCAGAGTGCAAAACGCCGAAGATGAATCGCGCGTTTCGGTTGGCCCGCGAGCCGGAGGACGGCTCGCCGGGGGAAGTGGAGATCACCGAGTCCTGCTCCAGTTGCGGCTTTGAACGCAGTACCTCGCATGCGACGGCTGCCTCTGCCGCTCATCGCGCCGACTGACGCGCTTCGGGAGCGCCACGATGCCTGCGTCACTCGCTCCAGTGCTCGGTCGCGGCCCCTAAGGCCAGTTTCCCTGCGCGCTTCGCTTCGTTCCTTGGCCTCGAGGCGCTCCCGAAGCGCGTGCGTTGATGGCGCTGCGCGACGACCTTCCCGACGGAAAAACCACCGATTTCAAGAAGGCGGTCAAGGCGGAAGCGGAAGAAGGAGTTGTCTTTTCCTGAGTTGCCTGACCGTCGAAGGAGGTCCGTGACGGCGCGCAGACCAAAATGTACTCGGATCCTAAATTTGAGGAGTTGGGTGCGATGCGGTTCGATGGTAAGCGGATGATCATCGGCGGTTTTGAGGTTCTGGTCGGTACGGCGACCAAGTAGGATCATCTCATGGCGGCCGTTCGGCGGCGTGTTAACACGGCGCGCCAACTGTCCGCAGTGATGCGGCCCAAAGAGGAGACTACCGTGGCCATCGAACGTACCCTGTCGATCGTCAAGCCGGACGCCACCCGCATGAATGTGGTGGGCAAGATCATCGCCCGTTTTGAGCAGGACGGCCTTCGCATTGCCGCGGTGCGCAAACTGCACCTGTCGCGTCGCGAAGCCGAAGGTTTCTACGCGGTTCACCGTGAGCGTGGATTCTTCGGCGAACTGTGCGACTTCATGAGCAGCGGGCCTTGCGTCGCGATCGTCCTCGAAGGCGAAAACGCGATTGCGCGCAACCGCGAAATCATGGGCGCGACCAACCCTGCCAATGCGGCCGAAGGCACTTTGCGCAAGTTGTATGCGGCGAATGTCGGTGAGAATGCCGTGCATGGCTCCGACGCCGCCGACACCGCGAAGGTCGAGATCGCGTACTTCTTCCGAGAAACCGAAATCTTCTAGAGTAGCGCTTGGGAGGGGGAAATTCCCTCCCGTTCGCTCGATGGCGGTTTCGCTGCCGCCCCCGCGCAGTTACATTGGCGTGGGGGCCGAATGCGGAACGGGCACCATCTGTCGTTGAGCCTGTCGCGCGAACTGTGGGAAGATCTGCTCTCGGCGGCACTTCCAGTACAGTTCTACGGCGGGCCGTTTGATGTCGTGAACAATGCTCGCTCGCTCGCCCGCCAATTGCAGGTGCGAGAGCGCGTCGCTGGGCTCCTGGAAGACCGCCGTCCACCCCAGACTTTGGTTCGGGCCACGGAGCGCGCTCGAAAGCTCTGGCACGCCCGGCGGGACGGTGTATTTCGCAGGGTCAATGAGGCGGTTCGTGTCGAGGGTACCTATCGGGTCGTGATCGACGACTTGGGATCCCGGTTTCGTTATGGCCCACAGAAGGTGGCCGCCGATGCCTTTTTAAGAGGTACCGCTGAGGGGACCCTCTACCTCCTCCGTGAAAACCTTGAAATTCCTTTTGTGATCGAGCGCAGGGTCGGGGTGTCACTGACGCTGGGCGACATTCACTACGATCGCGGCCAAGAAGCGGTGATCGGTTCCCTGCAGGACTTGGCGCTTCATCTCGGCGATCATGAAATTCTTCAATTGTTGGCTCGGTTAGGGGAATACCTCCTGGAACAGCAGCTCCCGCGGGTGGGCCCGATCCCCATCCTCAAGCGCCAACAAGTGGAAGAAATGGTGGCTGGTTTTGGCGGCTCCCTGAAGATGAAAATGGGAGTTGAAACCCTTGAACTTGAAGTCACCGAAGATGATTTGACCCTGTCGGTGAAATTTGGGTTTGCACATCGGCAGATCGAAGATCAGATTGGGGATGAGCTTTAGGCGGGTTCGATGCCGTTGTTTCGCACCGGAAAACAGACCCAGAAGGTTCGTTCGACCGATCGGCTTCCACCCGGCCAAAAACTGGTGCGCGGCTGGCCCGTGTTGCACGAGGGACCGATCCCTGATTTTCTGCCCGAGAGCTGGAAATTTCGCATCTTTGGAGCGGTCGAGTCCGAAGTCGTCCTCAATTGGCCCCAATTTCAGGCTTTGCCACAAGCCTCGGTGACCGCGGATTTTCACTGCGTCACCACCTGGTCGCGGTACGACAA
>SYKL01000463.1 GCA_005797785.1 Pseudomonadota bacterium
CCGGCGGTGCTTGCGTCCGGGGCGGCGCGGAAGGTTCGGTGTTCAGATCTTCTTCGGAACGAGAAACGGGAGCGGGCGTTGTACTTTGGGTAAATCGCCAAACTACGGCGCCAACCACCAGGAGGCCCACTGCGACTGCTACAGCCCAAACCAATGGTTTTTTGTTGGGTTCGGCGGCGGCCGGCGGTGCTTGCGTCCGGGGCGGCGCGGAAGGTTCGGTGTTCAGATCTTCTTCGGAACGAGAAACGGGAGCGGGCGTATCACCGATCACCACCGCGGGGGCGGGCTCCGGAGTGGCGGTGCCCAGGGGCGTCATCAGGCGCGGCATCGCCATGGGAACGGTGGCGGACGCAATGTCTGGGGGATCCAGGGGGGATACCCGCTGGGTCGACATCGGGGTGAGATCTTCAAAACGAATGATTCCGGTCCGCTGAAGATCCGAGGGCTCTTCCTCTTCTTCCCTGGTTTTTCGAGCGATGACTGGGGCTGGTGTGGAACGTGCTTTTCGCTTCGCTACAACGGGCGCCGGAGCGTGTTGCCGTTGATTCGCCGGCATGGGGGTTTTTCGGAATGCCGCGGGCACGGGAGGGGCCTCTTCGTCGCCGGTGTCGGCGAATGGAGCCGTTGGCACCAACACCGCCGTTTCCCCCGGTCCGGCCGACCAATCTCCCCGTACCGGGCCGTCGGATGCAATGCCCCAATCGTGTTCTTCGTCTTCGCGGATTTCTTCTTGGATCAGCCGTCGTAGCTGTTTTTCGTGGGTGAGAAGGAATTGGGCTTCCTCCCCGACGTTGATGTCGGCTTTGGAACGGTGAGCCCAACGAAGGCGGCGTTCAAAAGCTACTAATGCAGTTTCGCCGATCGGATCCAAGTAGTCGATAAATCGACTCTTCCGAACTTTGGTTAAGAATTCTTGAATCGGTTCCGTGTCCATTGGGCTGAATTCCGCTGTCGGACCGGGTCGTAGAGCCCCAAGTATAGCGCATTTACAAATTGGTGTGAGAGGCTCGCAAGGGGTCTGGAACAAAACCAGCGTCAAAAGACCACTGCGCGGCAGTTCTTGGCAACGCACTGAGGCGGGCAACGTGGGTCAAGTAGTCCCGGCGCGGGATCTCGGTGGCGCCAAATCGGTCCAAATGCTTTGTGTGAACCTGACAGTCGATGACTGGGAAGCCCCAGTCGCGGAGCTGCTGCGTGAGCCAAACGAAGGCGATTTTTGAGGCATCGTTCGCGCGGGCGAACATCGATTCCCCACAATACAAATGACCCACGGCGACGCCGTACAATCCGCCGACGAGTTCACCATCACGCCAAGCTTCACACGAGTGAGCAAAGCCGAGTTGGTGAAGTTTGAGGTACGCCGCCTGCATTTCCGGCGTCAACCACGTCCCGTCTTGGCCGGGTCGGGGGGCCGAGGCACAACCAGCGAGAACCTGTGAAAACGCTCGATCGAGCGTGATGGTGTAAGGTTGCTGGCGGATCCGTTTGGCTAGGCTTCTCGGCACCTGTAAATGGGCGCTTTCAAGGACCATGCGAGGGTCAGGTGACCACCACAGGATCGGTTGGTCGTGCGAGTACCAAGGGAAAATGCCGCTTCGATAGGCGAGAAGAAGGCGCTCGGGGCTGAGGTCTCCACCCACGCCAAGAAGGCCCGAAGGGTCGGCGATTGCCGGATCGGGAAACCAGAGTTCACGAGGAATGCGGTAGACAGCCATGGGATTGGAGTCTATATGAAGGGCAAGGAATTCGGAGGACGAATGCGAAGTGCGGCGTTGGTGTTGGCTTTGTGGGGTTGCACGGCGGGAGAACCCGAGGACACGGACCCTTCCGGTGACAGCGACACGGGTGAGGATTCGGACACCGGCGAAGACACCGACGTCGTGGGTAGTGCTGCCCTTTCAGGGGTAGTGTCGGATGAAAGCGGGGATCCGGTGGTGGGGGCGTCGGTGAATTTCTGTTTGCTCCAGTGCACCACCGTCGAAACGGATGAGACAGGAGCTTATACCTTCCCCTCGCTCCCTGTTCAGTCGGGCTCTTTTTACGTGAAGCCGCCTTCGGAAGACCCCTCTGTGATGGCGTGTCTGACCCCTCTGACGCTTGCGGCGGACGAAGTTCGCGAGATCAATGTCACGATGTTTGTGGGCGAATCGCACGCACTTCCCGACAATGCCGAGGAAGTCGAAGTAGCCGAGGGCTTGTATTTGTCGGTTGGGACCGACATTTTGGAGCCAGCGCCCTTCAAGCAGCTCGGGGATGTGGTCCGAGGGGTCCACGTTCCGGACGGTATGTCGCTTCCGATCGATGTCGATGCGCCCGAGGTGATCGCGGTATGGTACCTGGGCCCGTTTGAGGCGACCGCGGAAGAAGGCCTTCCGTTCCGAATCGAAAACCTTTGGGAGTTGCCGGAAAGTGGCCAGTACCAAGTTTGGTTCGCTTCTGATCCTGCCGAGTCTGCGTGGCACAGCGCGGGCACAGTCACGGTCGACGCGCAAGGGGAGTGGCTGGAAGGCGAGGGTGAGATTGACATTTTCACCACGGTTGTTCTGACCACCATCTCCGCCGAATAGATGTCTAACGTGTCCGCTGAGGCGGACCTGCAGATCGAAGGGATGACCTGCGATCACTGTGTCGCACGCGTTCAGAAGGCGTTGCTGGCCCTGCCGGGGGTGTCGGCGGCTCAGGTGTCGATCGGGCACGCGACCGTGCGCCACGAGGGGGTTTCCGCCGACGCGATGGCTCGAGCGGTGGCCGACGTGGGCTACACGGTGGTCGGGGCGGCGTCAGCGGAGGAGAAGCCAACTGCGCCGGTGGCCGAGGACAGGCGAACGTCGGTGCCTGTTTTTGGGATGCACTGTGCTTCCTGTGTGAGCGCGGTGGAACGGGAACTCACCGCGATCCCGGGGGTGGCGACGGCCTACGTCAATCTGGTGGCTCAGCAGGCTACGGTGTCGCATGGAGCGACGGTTTCTGAAGCTCAGCTGCGCGCGGCAGTGGTCGCTGCGGGCTATCGGTCGCCGGTCGCCGGGGTTGGGGAATCGCGCTTGGATCTTCAGGATCGGGCTCGAACCGATGAGTTGCGAGATTTACAGCGGCGTTTGGGGGTGTCTATCCCATTGACGGCGGTGGTGATGGCGTTGGCGATGGGGCCGATGCTGGTTCCAAGCATTCATCTAGACGCTCGGTGGAGTATTCCCCTTCAAGCAGCGTTAACGCTTCCGGTGTGGTTGTACGGTGGAAGCCGGTTTCTAATGGGCATGTTTCAGAGCGTTCGGCGGCGGTCTGCCGATATGAACACTCTGATCGGACTCGGCACCTCCGTTTCCTACCTGTGGTCGGTCGCAGCGTGGCTTTGGCCGATGCCTGGAGAACATGGCCATGCACCGGTGTATTTTGAGTCTGCCGCCGCCATCGTTGTGCTGATTTTGGTGGGCAATTCCCTGGAAACGATGGCCCGAGGGCGCGCTTCCCGTGCGGTTCGTCAACTTTTGGACCTCGCGCCGGAGACGGCGTCACTCGTAAAAGATGGACAAGAACGCGAACTTCCCGTGCGGGATCTGGTGCCCGGCGACCGGGTGCGCGTGCGACCAGGGGAGCGGGTTCCGACCGACGGGATCGTGGTGGAAGGTGCGACGCACCTGGATGTGTCCGCCATGACGGGGGAGTCGGCGCCGCGTGCGGTAGGGGTCGGCGACGAGATCTTCGGCGGTTCGCTTGACCTCGATGGTCAGGTGGATGTGGAGGTGCTGCGCCCGGGGGCCACCTCGATGATGGGACGGATCGTTCAAAAAGTGGAGGCTGCCCAGGGGAGCCGGGCGCCCGTTCAACGGTTGGCCGACCGGGTGGCTGCGGTTTTTGTACCAGTCGTTCTACTCATTGCGGTGGTTACACTTCTGTTTTGGCTTTGGTACTCTACGCCGGTGGAGGCGATCACCCGGGCGGTGGCGGTGCTGATCATTGCGTGCCCTTGTGCGCTTGGAATAGCGACACCAACCTCGATTTTGGTGGCCACAGGCCGGGCGGCTTCCCTCGGCATTTTGTTCCGCGATGCGGCAAGCCTGGAAAGCGCCGGTGGATTAGTGACGATCGCCCTGGATAAGACCGGGACATTGACCGAAGGCCGGCCGGTTGTGGAGAAGGTCGTACCGGTTTCGCAGTTTAGCGAGTCTGACGTTTTGTTGTGGGCGGCGGCAGCGGAGTCGGGCTCCAAGCATCCGATCGCCAAGGCCTTTGCTGATGCAGCACCTACGCCGCTTCCGCCCGCGACCGGGTTCATAAGTACGGTAGGAAAGGGTATATCCGCATATGTGAATGGACGGATGGTTCGGGTTGGGAGCCGGCGGGGTCTGGCGGAACAAGGTTTGGAGGTACCTCCTTTGGCAGGTGAGGATGGGGGGGCGACCGTCGTGTGGGTGGCGGCCGACGCCGAGGTCGTCGGGGCGATTTTTGTGGTGGACCGAATTAGGGAAACCTCAAAACGTGCGGTTCAACGGTTACAAGAACTAGGCGCACAGGTGGTGATGCTCACGGGCGATCGGCGATCGGCCGGGGAAGCGGTTGCGGCTCAGGTGGGGATCACCGAGGTGATTGCAGAGGTACTTCCAGATCAAAAGGGCGAGACGATCTCGGGGCTGCGCGCGCGGGGCCCGGTCGGTATGGTGGGCGACGGGATCAATGATGCCCCGGCTTTGGCTTCGGCGGACGTCGGTTTTGCGATGCAGTCAGGCTCGGATGTGGCCATGGAAGCGGCGCCGGTGGTGTTGCTTCGTAACGACTTGCGTTCCGTGGTCGATGCGGTCGAGCTGTCGCGGCTTACCCTTCGAAACATTCGACAGAATCTGGTGTTTGCGTTCCTTTACAACGGACTCGGCATTCCGCTGGCGGCCGGTGTTTTCTCGGCGTGGGGAGTATCTTTTTCGCCCATGTTTGCCGCCGGCGCCATGGCGTTAAGTTCGGTCTGTGTTGTGGGAAACAGCCTGCGGTTGCAGCGCGGAGGCTTGGGATGAAGTTTCGTTTTCGGCGGGTGTGCGTGTATTGTGGGTCGAGTGGGGGGC
>SYKL01000464.1 GCA_005797785.1 Pseudomonadota bacterium
GACCGACACCCCGGGTGCGATGCTGGATTCGCTCGTAAACTCCAAAAACTTCCGCGATATGGTCGCTTTTTTTGGTGGCGACGAGCGCTTGGTGGACGCCACCCTGTTTTGGTCGCCGGTCGCGACCTTCCACCTTTGGATGAACCTCCTTTTGATGCCGTTTCTGGCGACGTTCGTCTCCGCAGACGCGATCAGCGTCGACCTGCGCTCCCGGGCGCTCCGGTTCGAACTGCTCCGCACCGGTAGATTGGAGCTTGTCTCTGGGCGATTCCTAGCACAGGCCATTCTGTGCGGCATCGCGGGGCTCGCCGCTGCGGGCGCCAGCTGGACGGTGGCGTTGCTGACGATGGTCGGCAATGACGCGTTTTGGTTGGGGGTCGGTCTACTCTGGGCCGGATGGCGATCCTGGGTGTTCGGGCTCGCTTTTGTCGGATTGGGCGTGGGTGTCAGCCAGCTCACCGCGTCTCCGGCATGGGCGCGGATCCTAGGCTTGGTAGGCACAGCATTAACCTGGGGTCTGTTCGGGCTCCTGGCATGGGCCACCACCCAGGTACCGGCATGGATAATTGCGCCGCTGCAACTCACTCTTCCGCAGACTTGGATTCGGCTGTTGTGGGAGGGGGGCACGCTAAGCTTGGCCGCAGCGGTCTTTTTGGTCGCGTTGGGATTAACATGGATGACCGCCGGTTATGTCGTCACCGCGCGGAGGGACGCATGAACGCGATCACGTTCAAAGGCGTCAACAAGCGCTACGGCCGCATGAAAGCGCTCGATTCCCTTAGTTTTCATATTCCTGCCGGCACTTTGTGCGGATTCGTCGGCCCAAACGGTGCCGGCAAAACCACCACCTTTTCGCTGGTCGGAGGATTCTGCCGTGCCGATGACGGAGAAATCGATGTGCTCGGCGGCGACTTCGATCCCTGGCGATTGAAGGGACTCTTGGGCGTCCTTCCCCAAGACGCAGACCTCGGTGACCGACACACCCCTTTTGAGCTCTTGTTTCACCTGGGTCGTCTGCAGGGGTTGGCCCGGCAGGCCGCCGCCGAGGAGGCGGATCGTTGGCTCACCGACCTGCATCTCGGCGACCGACGCTCCAAACCCATCGGTTCCCTCTCCCACGGCATGCGTCGACGAGTGGCGGTGGCGTCGGCCATGATCGGCCAGCCTGCTCTCGTTTTACTCGATGAACCCACCGCGGGACTGGATCCGGTGGAGGCGCAATCGCTGCGCGATTTGTTGGTCAAGCGACCCAAAAGTCAGACGGTCGTCATCTCAAGCCACAACCTGGACGAGATTGAACGCATTTGCGACTGGATCGTTATGGTAGAACGAGGGAAATGCGTTGGACAGGGCTCGCTGTCAGAGATTACGGGGCAGGGAGAATGGGCCATTTGGCGCATCGCCGGCACAGCGCCACTTCAAGCGCTGGCCACGGCCCTCCCCGATCACCATTTCGCCGCGGAGAACGACGTCATTCACCATCGGGCGCCCCCCAGCGCCAACCTCGATGCGGCAAGCCAAGTCGTCATGCGGATTTTGGTGGAACACGGAATCGGCCTCCGCGAAGTGAGGCGGGGTATCTCGTTAGAACAGCGCTTTTTTAATCGATCCGCGAGCTAAGCATCGCCGGGCGCTCCTCCTCCGGATACCCTGGCCTTCCTGCTTTCGGAGGCCCTTTGCTGCATCGAATCGCGTTGTTCAGCCTGTTCGCGTCGGCTTGTGACGGCGGCAGCGACACGTCCCCAGCCGATACTTCCGCTGACACCGATGAAACCGACCTCCCGGTCGCGTTTGGGGTCGCATCGCCGGACTTCATCACCGACACCGATGCCGGGATCGAGCACGATTACGACTGCCACATGGCGCTCCCCGTCGAATTCTCCTGTTACAACAGCAATCCCGAGATCACCTGGGAGGGCCTTCCCGACGGAACGACCCATTTGGCCCTGATTTTCGATGATCCCACCGCAGGAGGTTTTCCGCATTGGGCAGTCTACAATGTTCCCGCCACCGAAACCGGACTTGGTCAGGGGATTTCGGGCTATGCCATTGAAACTGCCGATCTTCCAGAAGGGGCAGCAGAACTTGAAAATGGCTTCGAGTACATGGGATACCTCGGCTCCTGCCCAGGGGGGATCAACCAATACCGGTGGAGATTATGGGCATTGAATGCTCCGTTGGTTGCGCCAGTGGGAGGCGACGCATTCGACCAGTACAACGATCTCGCCGACCAAGCGGATGCGGCGTCCATCGAAATGGTCGAAATGTGCCATGTGTTCGATGGGGCAGATATACCCTAGTTCCGGCGGTTTCGAAGCTGAGCCATCTCCGTGAATGGTAAATCTATTTACTATTCCGAAAATTGACACAATCGTCAACCAGGCCACTCGCCGCCTTGATCCTATGACACTTGTAACGGGCCCTGCCAACTCCTTGTCGGCATACGCACTTTTCTAGTGACATTCCGTTGCAATTTGGGCATCTTGCGCCGGCCTCCTTTGGGGCCTGGAGCGTTTTATGAGCGCTATTGTTCAACTTGAGGCCTCGCCTCAAGGAAAAGTACAAAAGTATCAGGCATTTACCAACTTCGAGCGCGTCGTCCAGGGCTGGTACTGGTTGATGCCCTCTCGCGAATTAGGTAAGGGCAAGCTCAAGTCTGCCAACCTTCTCGGCCGCGAACTGGTGGTATTTCGCGGAGACGACGGCGTGGTTCGAGCGATGGACGCCTACTGTCCACACATGGGAGCCCACCTCGCTGAGGGCAAGGTCGACGGAACCGGCGTTCGCTGCTTTTTTCACCATTGGAAGCTGGAAGCGACGGGCGAAGTTTCCGACATCCCTTGTCAAAAACAACCGGCCAAAGCCGCCAACAAGGTGTGGCCGGTCGCCGAAAAGTACGGCGTAATCTGGCTCTGGACCGGAGAAACCCCACGCCATCCTGCGCCTTTCATTCCAGAACTCGAACACGAAGAAACCGACGCGCTCATCGGCAACCAATTCGAAAAGGGCTGCCACCCCAATGTGGTGATGGTCAACGCCATCGACGAACAGCATTTTCATTCGGTTCATCCACTGGCTTCATCGTTGGCCGACGGTCTGCATTTCCACGTGAGCTCGTTCAACGACAACTGCCAGATC